>NHDO01000052.1 GCA_002171735.1 Proteobacteria bacterium TMED61
GTCCACGCGCTGTTGTCTGCGGCAGGGCTTGAATCGATCGTAGGGGTGAATGATCAGGCAGGGTTGGCCCGGGTGACGAGCGCGCGAATGCCCCGCTGAAATCACGGCTACAATGCTTAATTATTTTCGAGGATAAGCATATGTTCTCTTTGCAACCCAAGATGCCTGAGGTAAATGATCTTCTGCCCGGCCGAAGCGAACCGATGGCAATCACCGGACAGCATTACGTCAACGGCGCAAAACTCAAGCCGCCGTTTGCTACCGGCACTCAGCAGGCAGTATTTGGGCTGGGGTGCTTTTGGGGCGCGGAACGCTGTTTCTGGCAGCTAGATGGCGTCATCACAACCGCCGTCGGTTATGCCGGCGGGTCCACCCCGAATCCAACATATCACGAGGTCTGCTCCGGGATGACCGGGCATACCGAGGCTGTGCTCGTCGTGTTTGACCCTGCCCGGATCAGTTATGAAAAACTGCTTCAGATTTTTTTCGAGTCTCATGACCCGACTCAGGGAATGGGTCAGGGAAACGACGTCGGCACGCAATATCGTTCCGCCATCTATACCTTTGACAACAGCCAGTCACAAACAGCCAAGTACTTTGTGGGGCTTTATGAAGATGCGCTGAAGCGCTCAGGCTACCGCGCCATCACAACGGAGATTGCCACGGCCGGGGAATTCTTCTACGCTGAGGATTACCACCAGCAGTATCTTGCCAAAAATCCTGGCGGTTATTGTGGCCTGGGGGGTACCGGGGTTGCGTGCCCCGGCACGGATTCTGCTAGCGTAGCCTGAAGTTCAGTCGACGGCGGGGGGTTTCATCGATATCGGAAAGGGTGACACATTACCGCCTTTTGTCTCTCCACCCGGATGGATCTTTGCTTGGCCTTCCTTTTCCACTTCGTCAATGCGAACAATGGCATGCAGAGGAATGTAGGTGCGTTTGACGCCGGCGAACTCGCTCTTGAGTTTCTCATCGGAGGGATCAACCACCAACTTTGACCGCTCACCAAACGTAATTTCGCCCACCTCGACGAAGGCGTACATTCCGCCCTGGGTAACCTCGTGGGCGTAAACCTCGTAAATACTTCCCTGATTATGGAAGATAATGCGGAAGATGCTTTTCGGTGCCATCGTGTGTGAGATTGAAAATGCCGACTGCTAACGGAGCGCGATTATAGCGCCGTCAAGATGAATCCCAAATTTACCGGATTCCGCGGGTTATTGACAGACGTCGTGACGGCGCTCTGTGTACTCCTTCTTGGCGTCACCGCGTCAAGTGCCGCCAACGCCACAGCGCTGCCCCCCTCTGTTGTTGACCTGATGCAGGCCCACGGCATTCCCGAGAACTCCATCAGCGTGGTCATGCGAAAAGTCGGCACAAACCAAAACACTATCAGTCACAACGCTACAACCCCTCGAAACCCTGCTTCCGCCATGAAACTCGTGACCACGGCGGCGGCTTTGCAGTTGCTGGGCCCGCAGCATCGATGGCGAACGCACGCCCTTGTGCGTGGCAAGGTGCACGGTAATACTCTCGAGGGTGATCTGATTCTGCGCGGAAGCGGTGATCCCTGGCTTGTGATCGAACGCTTCTGGCTCCTCGCCCAACAACTCCGTGGCCGTGGCATCACTCATATCCAGGGTGATCTCGTTATAGACGATACGCTCTTCGATCGTCGAACAATTGAAGAAAAAGCCATTGACGGTAAGTCAACGCGTGCCTACAACACGCCCCCCAATGCGCTGCTGGTGAATTTCGGTGCCACATCGCTCGTCGTGGAATCAGACGATGATGCCGTGTACGTCAGCGCAGATCCGCCCGCGACCACCCTGCAGATCCACAACACCATAACTCCCAGCAATGCGGCCTGTGGGGGAAAGGGGCGGAGCATCCGTCTCGACCTCAAAAGAAGCACTTCGGTCACAAAACTTTCGGTCGGGGGACACTACCCGGTGGGCTGTGCCGCCAGCACATTTCGCCGCACGCTTTTACCCCATGGACAGTATGTCTACGGCGTCTTTAAGGCGCTCTGGCAACAACTCGGCGGAACACTTGCCGGTGGCTGGCATTACGGTAAGACGCCAGCCCGTGCGAGGGTCGTCGCAGAACTTGAATCGGTCCCACTGGCGGAGGTCATCCGCTATATCAACAAATTCAGCAACAACGTCATGGCGCGTAATCTGCTGCTGACGCTCGCGACTGACCACCCCCCGTCGACTCCCGCCAAGGGCGGACGCGTGATCGAAAACTGGTTAAGTCAAAACGGTGTTGCGATGCCTGCCCTGCATATCGATAACGGCGCAGGGCTGTCGCGAAAGGCCAGAATCAGTGCCCTGGGACTTGCTGAATTATTGGAAACGGCTACCCACTGGCCATGGTGGCCTGAATTTCTGGGATCTCTTCCCATTGCGACGGTTGACGGCTCACTTCGTAAGCGATTTCACAACCTAGCAGGTCCTGGCAGGCTGCGACTCAAGACCGGACTGCTCAAAGATGTGCGGGCGCTTGCCGGCTACGCGATCGACCGCAACGGTGATATCTGGGTCGTCGTCATCCTGCACAACCACCCGCAGGCCTCATCATCCGTGGGTATTGAAGTTCAGCATCGATTGCTCGAAACCCTTTTTCAGTAGCGCATCACCCCGCAGTGCTACGGCACAAACTGCGAAAGAAACTCTGTGGCCGCAGCAGCAATCACCTCGGGGTGATCCATATGCAGATGATGCGCCCCGTCGAACCATCGCACATCTTTGGAATTCAAGGCCTCAAGCCTTGGACTTAATGTCTCCCGTTTCGTCAGCATCCCATCATTTCCCAGTAGCACCTGGGTCGGCTGCGCTATTGCTTTAAGGCACATCAGCACTTGGGGCTCAGTCAGGAACGCTGGCGAATCAAGCCGCAGCCTGGAGTCACTGCACCACCGGTAGCCATCATCATGCTGGTGGACATTGCGCTCGATCAGCAGCCTTGCTGAGGCCTCACTCATTGCGCCAACTCGCGCACGGCTAGCCACCAGGGTCTCAATATCGGGATAGACCGGTTCAGTCCTCTTGTGCACCCTCGCGTAACCTGCCACCGAGTCTCGCAACCGTCCGGGGAGCTTTGCTTCAGGCTCGGAGAGCGGGCCGAGACCTTCAATCAAAATCATTGCCCGCACCCGCTCTGGAGCGGCTATAGCCGCAAGACCGGCAATCGCCCCACCGAGCGAATGACCCATGATCAGCATGTGGGTAAAACCCAGGGCATCAGCCGCCTCAAGGACTGCAGGCACATAATCCATCAGGTGATAGCGTGTACCTGGGGGCCGATGATCTGATTTGCCATGGCCCGGAAGATCAAGCGCAAAAATCTGAACCCCCCTAAGGGAGGCTGCCAGTGGTGCAAAGCTTGCAGCGTTGTCGAGCCAGCCATGTAGGGCAAGAACTGGTCGATTACCGGTCGACCCCCAGCGAAGACCCATTAGTCTTCCTGCGCTCTTGGTATCAACAGAGAAATGCTCGCCCTTCATAGATTCCTTCAAATCCCTTCTCCCAATCCCGAAAAATCTACTGGAAAACCGTATTTATTTGTAAAGAAAAGGAAATCTCAGAAAGGATTTTCCCGTAGAACCGGCAATGCGCCGTTCTTTTACACCCGTTTTCTGATGTCAAGACTATCATTTTGGATCGATAAGGTATAAAACTACCTAAAGATAGTTGTCGATATTATTAAAAAATCCAATGTTTAATATTGGATTTAGAGGAACATGTTATGTCCCAAAGCAATCAGCAGCAAAAGGGTGAACTTGCGAAGTCGGTACGCCACTCATTCACGCTCACGGACAACGAAACCGGTGAATCATGGGAACTGCCTACGCTGCACGGCAGTATAGGTCCCAAGGTCATCGACATCCGAAAACTCTACGCGCAGACCGGCGCGTTCACCTACGATCCCGGTTTCACCTCAACCGCTTCCTGCTCATCAGAGATCACGTACATTGATGGTGAGGCGGGCATTCTTCTGCACCGCGGCTATGCGATCGCCGAACTTGCCGAGAATACCGACTTCATGGATGTGTGCTACCTGCTTCTGCACGGAGAGCTGCCTTCCCCAGAGGAGAAGGAACAGTTCGACGGCGATATTACCAGACACTCCATGCTGCACGAGCAGTTGGTCCGTTTTTATAGCGGCTTTGTGCGCAGCGCCCATCCCATGGCAATCATGGTCGGCGTCGTCGGCGCACTGTCCGCCTTCTATCATGACAGTACTGATATCAACGATCCGCTTCAGCGGATGAGTGCCGCTCATCGACTGATTGCCAAGATGCCAACGATCGGCGCTTACGCCTACAAGTATTCACTCGGTCAGCCGTTCATGCAGCCGCTTAACAACCTCTCTTATTCCGAGAACTTGCTGCGCCTGATGTTTGGGGTCCCCACCCAGGAATATGAGGTCAACCCGGTGCTCGCACGCGCAATCGACCGTATTCTGATTCTGCACGCAGACCACGAGCAGAATGCCTCGACCTCCACGGTCCGCCTGGCGGGCTCATCCGATGCCAACCCCTTCGCCTGCGTCGCTGCTGGGATCGCCTCGCTCTGGGGTCCGGCCCATGGTGGCGCGAATGAGGCCGTCCTCAATATGCTGAATGAAATCGGCACTCGGGACCGGATCCAGAAATTCGTGAAAAAGGCGCAGGATCCTGATGATCAGTTCCGTCTGATGGGATTTGGCCATCGGGTGTACAAAAACTATGATCCCCGGGCCACCGTCATGCGTGATACCTGTCACGAGGTGCTTGCGGAAATGGGCGTCAACGACCCGATGCTGGATCTCGCACTGGAACTCGAGCGCATCGCCCTTGAGGATCCCTACTTCGTTGAGAAAAAACTCTATCCCAATGTCGATTTCTACTCGGGAATCATTCTGCGGGCCCTGGGTTTTCCGACCAACATGTTCACCGTGCTCTTTGCCATCGGCCGTACCGTAGGATGGATCTCACACTGGAAGGAAATGATGGAGTCCTCAGAGAGTCGCATCGGACGGCCGCGCCAGCTTTACCTTGGAAAGGAGGAACGCGCCTTCACTGACGTCGCCCACCGCGAGCATACCGAAAAGCGCTCGGGCTGGGCATGGCTGTGGGGCAGTAAACGCTAGTGGCACACCTTCAACCCAACGCCACCTCACAGGCAGACTTATCTCTTTGAAGTGCGAGGTCTATAGGAGTAACCGCAAAGACGGGACGTATATTTTTGTCCCGGACTCCAAGGCGCTGGGAGTATTGCCGGATGCCCTCAAGGCCAGGCTCGAACCGCTCGAGTGGGTGATGGCGCTGGATCTTGAAAAAAGGACAACGCTTGCCGCGACAGACCCCGCAAGCGTTATAGACAGCATAGAATCACAGGGGTTTTACCTGCAACTGCCCCCTGGCGACGAGGCTGACTCTTGCTGACAAAAATTCTTTTCACGCTGGCGGTGATCCTGGTGGTCGCTCTGGTCTTTCGTGTCAAGAACACACCAGCGAAGCCCGCTACAGCGGTCACACCCGTCCCCAGTAAGGGTGGGGTATCCGCAACCATGGTCGCTTATACGTTATTGGGACTGGTAATTGCTATCTCGGCACTGGTCTTTGTGCTGCACTGGCAGGATCAGCACCAGGTTATTGATATCCAGGTAACCAACAGTCAAGGCGAAGCGCTGAAATACCAGGCTTACAAGAAGGCGATTGAAGGCCGGCGGTTTACCACTGTGGACGGGGTTTCTGTCGATCTCGCAGACAGCGACCGTATTGAGATACTCCAGACGATCGACTGAGACACCTCGACCCCTTCCCCAGTCCATCCATCTTTAAGCCAACGGCGGTTTTAGGCAGAAGTCTCGGTCTCGCTTGCCAGCAGTTGCTCGGACCAGCGAAAGTCGTGCAGGTTAGCGCCAAGTTCTAAATCCTGGCGCAGACTGACCAGACGGCGCATCAGCGGCAGTGTTTCGACACCCTGCCGCAATTTCTCACCAAGTTTGCCGGGAATGTCACGGACATGGTCAATGACTGAATCGAGATCGCCAAAATCACCAATCAGCCGCGCTGCCGTACGTACGCCAACCGAGCGGATACCGGGAATGCCGAGCGAAGGATCGCCAGCGAGACTCATCAGGTCCACCATCTGCTCGGGCGCGACGCCGTAACGTTCCTGAATCCAGGCACGGTTGCGGACCGTATTACTGAAGTGATCCACCAGTGTGATCCGGGAGTTTGCCAACTGACAAAAACTCTTGTCGGTGGAGAGGATGATCACCTGAAATCCTGACTCACTGGTTCGCTTTGCAATCGAGGCAATCACATCGTCTGCCTCGAATCCTGGCGCTGACAACTCATGGACGCCGATCTCGGAAAACGCTTCCTTGATCTTTGGCAGCCCCACCACGAGATCATCCGGCATTGGCGGGCGGTCTCTTTTGTAGTCCGGATACTCGCTCGACCGCCAACTGGGGCCGCCCTCTTCCATCACCAGAACCGCGTGGCTGGGCTGGTGTTTGCGTAACGCGCGCCTCACTGAAGCCACGCAGGCATTCAGCACGGCCTCGTCGCGGTTTTCTGATACCTCGGGAACCCCGGCGTGGACCCGGCGAATGAGGTTAAGGCCATCGATCAGCAAAATGGGCATCGGCATCCCCCCTGTCACAGGGTGGACATCCCAGTATACGACGGCCGATAAAAGTTTGCGCTATAGGATATAGCGCGACAGGTCCTCGTCGTCAGCAAGTTTGCTGAGATTGGCATCGACATATTCGGGATCAATCACCAAGGCCTGTCCTGAGCGATCTGCCGCTTCGAAGGAGATGCTCTCCAGAAGACGTTCCATCACGGTATGAAGACGCCGGGCACCGATATTTTCGGTCTGCTCGTTGACGCGCCACGCCACCTGGGCTATGTGGTTGATCCCCTCGGGAGTAAATTCGAGGGCAACGTTTTCGGTATTCATGAGCCCCGCGTATTGTTCGGTCAGTGATGCATCAGGCTCGGTCAGGATGCGCACAAAATCCTCCGGTCCCAGTGCATCCAGCTCCACTCGTATCGGCAGTCTTCCCTGCAGTTCCGGGATCAGGTCTGACGGTTTGGTCAGTTGAAACGCCCCCGAAGCAATGAATAGGATGTGATCGGTCTTAACCATGCCACTTCGTGTACTGACGGTCGATCCCTCGATCAGGGGCAACAGGTCACGCTGCACACCCTCACGTGAGACATCGGCGCCGTGCCGCTCAGAATGCCCGACGATCTTGTCAATTTCATCAAGAAAGACGATGCCGTCCTGTTCCACTCGTTGCAGCGCTTCGTGCTTCAGTTCATCATCGTTGATCAGAGCAGCCGCTTCCTCATCGGTCAACAAGCGTGTTGCCTCACGAACCCTGACTTTTCGTGTGACCTTACGCTGACCGCCGAGATTCTGAAACATCCCCTGAAGCTGATCGGTCATCTGCTCCATTCCTGGCGGGGCCATGATCTCAACGCCGACAGTTGGCGCAGCGACTTCGATTTCAACTTCCTTGTCATCGAGTTGACCCTCGCGGAGCAGTTTACGCAGACGCTGACGCCCCGCGCCCTCGTCCCGATCACCATCAGATGATCCGCCGCCCGAATCCCGCGCTGGCGGCAGCAACAGATCCAGAAGTCGCTCCTCCGCCGCGTCCTCGGCCCGGGGGCGCACTCGCTCCATGGCCTCTTCCCGGGTCATCTTGATCGCCATATCGACCAGATCCCGAATAATGGTATCTACTTCGCGGCCGACATAACCCACCTCAGTGAACTTGGTCGCCTCTACCTTGATAAAAGGGGCGCGCGCGAGCCGTGCTAATCGGCGGGCGATCTCGGTTTTGCCGACACCCGTAGGTCCAATCATTAGAATGTTCTTGGGCGTAATCTCGTTACGCAAGAACTCATCGGGGACCTGCTGGCGACGCCAGCGGTTACGGAGCGCAATCGCCACAGCACGTTTTGCCATGGACTGGCCGATGATATGTTTGTCGAGTTCCTCGACAATCTCGCGGGGGGTCATTTCAGACATAGTCTTTAGAAAATCCGGATAGTTCAGTCAGTCTTGGCACCGGTACAGTGCACCCTGTTAGCGCCGGTCGCGCTCAGGGAATCTCAAGCTCCTCGATGGTCAGTTCACGGTTGGTATAGATACAGATATCGGCCGCGATGTGTAGAGACTTTTCAACGATGGTCCGGGCATCAAGATCGGTTTCCTGAAGCAGTGCTCTGGCAGCCGCCTTGGCATAAGGCCCTCCCGATCCAATTGCCATGATGCCCTCTTCCGGCTCAATCACATCACCTGTGCCAGAAAGAATCAGTGACGCCGAGGCATCGGCGACGGCGAGCAACGCTTCGAGCCGTCGCAGCATCCGATCGGTGCGCCAATCCTTAGAGAGCTCAACAGCCGCTCGCGTGAGATTTCCCTGATGCTTCTGGAGTTTCCCTTCAAACCGTTCAAACAATGTAAAGGCGTCTGCGGTGCCTCCGGCAAATCCGGCGATGACCTGATCGTCATGAAGCCGACGCACCTTTCGGGCATTACCTTTCATCATGGTGTCGCCTAACGTAACCTGGCCGTCTCCGCCAATCACCACCCGATTTCCACGACGAACGGACAAAATCGTAGTGCCGTGCATTTTTGCTGTACTCATGAATCTGTTCCCCTGGACCCTACAAGATATCGGGGCCTAAACTGCAACTTTCAAGAACTACTCAACCAATTTCAGGTTGGGCTTTTTACGCAGCTGAGGCTGCTCTGCGGATTTACCCTCCTCACCCTCTACCGCTGACGTCTGTGGGAAGGACATTCCCTGACGACTCTCCCTGTCGAACACCGCCAACACAGCGTCCACTGGCACGAGAATGGATCGAGACGCACCGCGAAAACGCGCCGAAAAGGAAATGAATTCGTTGCCCATCTCAAGATCGTCGACCGCCTGCGGGCTGATATTGAGGACAATCTGGCCGTCCTCAACGAACTCTACTGGCACTTCCACCCCGTGGCCCTCGGCATTGACCAGCAGTTGTGGTGTCAGGTGATTATCAATCGCCCATTCACGGATCGCCCGAATCAGATAGGGGCGATGGGAATTTAGCGAGATGTCCTCAGTAGCCATCCGGATACCGTACGTCAGTCGGCGCGCATCTCCCGCTCGGCCGCACTCAGGCTTTCCTGAAATGACGGCTTGGCAAACATCCTATTCCCGTAATCGAGAATCTTGCCTCCCTGACGGGGCAGATTGACCTGCAGGAGAGGTAGTCGCCAGAGCAGTGCCACAAGATAGGCATCTACCAAACTAAAATCCTCGCCCAGTACATATTTGTTTTCCAAAAAATGGTTGGACATAGCCACCAGGCCATCTGACAGGCTTCTGGCCAGGTTTTTTTCCAGTTTGACCCCTGACGCCATACGGTTTTGAACATCATCCAGCCAGTCCCTGCGCAACCGCGATATCATGACTCTGGCCTGGGACCGGGTGGTCGGATCACTCGGCATCAGCGGCGGATGTGGAAAGCGCTCATCCAGATACTCGTTCACCACTACGACGTCATACAACACAAGATCCCGATCGGCGAGCGTTGGCGTTTCGCCATAGGGATTTAGTTCACCGACGGCATCTTCGACCTGCTTGTCGGTAGTGAACACCACATCGCAGTCGATTTCTTTTTCCTTCAGTACGAACCGACAGGCATGACTGAAAAGACACTGGGATCCGGAGTAAAGCTTCATAGTTGACTACCTCGTACCGCCACAGAATCTGTAGCACGCCACACCGTTACGACACAGGCCCGGGACATCAATGGACGTCGCGCCAGTATTCCTTTTTAAGCAGGTAACTCAAACCGACAAATACCAGCATGAACACCATCACCCAAAAGCCAATACGATAACGCACCAGCTTCGCCGGCTCCGCCAGATAGACCATGAAGTTAGTGAGGTCACGGATCGCGCCGTCATACTCCTGTACGCTCATTGTCCCGGCGCTCAACTGCTCATACCCCGCCAGCACTTTGACGCCGTCCGACGAGGTTTCGTAGTTCGCTTNTCGCATTCCTTCCCACTCNTATAGCACGTGCGGCATGGCCACATTNGGATACAGCGTGTTATTCCATCCAGTCGGCGTGCTCTCGTCTCGGTAAAACGCCCGCAGGTAGCTATAGATCCAGTCTGGCCCACGCGAACGTGCGGTCAGGCTGAGATCTGGCGGCACAACACCAAACCAGGACTTGGCATCCTGATCNGACATGTTCACCCTCATCAGTTCACCCGGCTTTTCCGAAGCAAACATCATGCTCTGCTCAAGCGTGTCTTTGTCGATCCCAAGGTCCTGAGCCATACGCTCATATCGCATAAACGAAGCCTCGTGACACGAAAGACAGTAGTTGACGAACGTATGCGCTCCATTGCGCAACGATACTTTGTCGGAGAGGTTGATGTAGGCCGAATCCAGGTGCTGGTTGCCGCCACCCGCTGTCAGTCCGGCAGGTGCCCACAACATGCAGAGCACCGGCAGCAGTCTTGTCATTATGCTTTTCATTGTCATCTACCCTACGCGATCCGGTTCGGCTTTTGTCGGGTCCAATCGCGTGTAGATTGGCATCAGCAGGAAAAATGCGAAGTAAACCACCATGCCAATTTGTGCCCAGATGACATTCTTGAACAGAAAGAGGTCAACATGGCCTGGGTTCTTGGTGCCAAGGTACCCCAGCATGACAAAGGTGACTGCGAAGACTGTGAGCGCCGTTTTGTACATCCAGCCGCGGTACCGGATGGAACGCACTTTCGCGCGATCCAGCCACGGCAGGAAAAAGAACATCACAATGGCNCCACCCATGGCGATCACACCCCAAAGTTTCGCGCCACCTGGCAACCACTCAAAAGTGACTGCCCGCAGGATCGAGTAGTAGGGCGTGAGATACCACAAAGGCACAATGTCGGGAGGCGTCTGCAGAATGTCCGCAGGCGCAAAATTGTCTTTTTCCAGAAACCAGCCGCCCAACTCGGGCACNAAGAAAACAATCCCGAGAAAGATAGTCATGAATACGGCCACCCCGAAGGTGTCTTTCACGGTGTAGTAAGGGTGGAAGGGAATACCATCTATGGGATTTCCGTCCTTATCCTTGTTCTTTTTGATCTCAACGCCATCGGGATTGTTGGAACCCACTTTATGCAGTGCAACAATTTTCAGATAAACAAGCAACGCCAGGAGCAACGGCAGCAGAATTACATGGAAAGCGAAGAAACGGTTGAGCGTCGCATCTGAAACTACAAAGTCACCCCGAATCCACTCCGCCAGCGGCTCCCCGATCAACGGGATCGCGCCGAACAGAGAGATAATCACCTGCGCGCCCCAGTACGACATGTTGCCCCAGGGCAGCAAGTAGCCAAAGAACGCTTCGGCCATCAGTGCGACATAGATCACCATGCCCAGCAGCCAAATCAGTTCACGGGGTTTTCGGTGTGAACCGTACAGCATTGCGCGGAACATATGCAGATAGACCACTAGGAAAAACATTGAAGCACCCACTCCGTGCAGGTAGCGGACAAACCACCCTGCCGGGACATCACGCATGATGTATTCAACCGACGCAAAGGCGAGATCCGCATCGGGCTTGTAGTGCATGGTCAGTATGATGCCGGTGACAATCTGCAGCACCAGCACGACCAACGACAACGCGCCAAAGTAATACCAGACGTTGAAGTTCTTCGGCACATAGTACTGCGCCATATGTTCATTCCAGACCTTCGACAGCGGGAAACGGTCATCGATCCAGTTGATTAAACTCATGCGGTTGCCTCCGTTTCTCCAACACCGATCACGATTCGGTTTTCGGAAACATAGGAGTGAGGCGGAATAACCAGATTGGTCGGCGCCGGAACATTCTTGTAGACACGGCCAGAGAGATCAAACTTGGACCCATGGCATGGACAGAAGAACCCACCGACCCAGTCACTACCCAGCCCGGACGCCCCACCCTTTTCGAATGCCTTACTCGGAGCGCAGCCAAGATGGGTACAGACCCCAAGCACTACCAGGACGTCAGGACGGATGGAGCGATGCTCGTTCTGGGCATAAGCAGGTTGCTGCTCGACGACTTGTGAATCCGGATCGGATAACTCACCCGTCAACGATGCCATTTCTGCCAGCATCTCTTCGGTTCGGCGGAGAATCCAGACCGGCTTGCCGCGCCACTCGACCACCTTCATCTGGCCGGGCGCGAGGTCATCGATTTCAACCTCAACGGGCGCTCCTGCAGCANGTGCCCGGGCGCTGGGTTTCATACTCGCGACCAGTGGTACGGCCAGTGCCGCCGCTCCAGCCAGGCCGACACCGGTGGTCACAGTCGTGAGCAGGCGACGCCTGCCGCTGTTTACTTCGTCAGTCATGACAACCTCTGTGTAGATCAGCAAATGAACCGGGGGCGATGACAACGTAGCCCCAGGGGTATAAAAGAATTATAGCAAATTGCCGTTTTTTCTCTGCCCCTCAGAGCTTACTTTTCATGGCAATTGCGACCTCGAGCGCCCGGATCCGCGACGGGAAAAAGAAAGCGTCGGCCANCAGATCTTCATGGGCGCGGTTAAGTGCAGANCGGGCTTTTTCTGCGAGNGAAACGATCTTCTTCTGCTCTGCCAGTNTGAGACTCACCTCAATCAGGACAGCATCCTCCGCGGGCAGCGCCTCGTCGCGAAGCGCTTCGTGCAGTTCGCTGCCCTTAAGCAGAGGGTCCCGCTCCCGTTGCCAGCCGTTGGCCCGATAAAAATCCCGCCAGGCGGTCTCCGTCACACGGTACGCAAGTTCGAGGTCCTCTGGAGCCNTGGACCAGCGGCTGAACGCCAGCAACGCGCGTGCCGTGTAGGCATAATCCGCCAGAGAAACCGTGCCGAGCGCCGACCCGCCAGCACTTGCACGCAAAAGCCGGCTGTTCTGCCACAGCGTGGTCTCGATATAACGCCTTATCTGTCTCGCCGCATGAGCGTATACCGCCTGATCCGATTGGACTGCCCCTTCGACAAAAGCCTCCAGGGCCAGTGCATTCCAGCCAGCCAGCACCTTGCCATCTACCGGCAATATACGTTGATCCCGAATAGTCCTAAGTTTTCCCATTGCTGAGGCAAGGGTCTCCTCAACTTCATCAGGGGTCCANCCCAACTGAATGGCAGCCACTTCCGGAAGTGCCTGATTGACCAGCAGGTGACCAAAATCAAACACTGCGGCTTCGGGAAGGGACCAAACCGCACGCAGTACGCGCTGTTCATCCTGGGCCAGCACATTATCCAGGGTGTCATTATCATAAAGGTAGTAGGCGCCCTCACGACCCAGGTCATCAATGGCCGACAACGATGCCACCATTGCGCCATTGGCGGTCTGCATCCGGGTCAGCATAAAGTCCAGCGCCGCAAAGCCCACCTCTGCATAATCCTCCCGATCGAGTACCTTACCGGCCTCCAAATACAGTCGCGCAAGCTGGGCGTTGTCGTACAGCATTTTTTCAAAATGCGGAACACTCCAACCCGGGTCCACCGTATAACGGAAAAAACCCCCTTCGACATGATCGTGCAGCCCTCGCTGCGCAATCGCGTCCAACGTCGTCTCCAATACTTCACGGACCCGTGCGCTAGGCATCTGCTCGTAGCGGTGAAGNAGATACCTCAGTTGCGGCACATGCGGAAACCGGCTCTGATTGCCAAACCCACCCTCAAAGGTATCNGCCAGTCNAATCGCCATCTGCTCGAAGGCCTGACCGAGCGCGAGCACCCGCCCGGGTGCCAGTTCTGATGACTTGTCTGCAAAGCCCCGAGGTCCGTGCTGACGGGCGATCGTGGCNATGCGCGCCGGATCTTCCTGCCACAGGGCGTTGATCTTGCCGATAACTTCTACAAAGGATGTCGGCGGCACGTAAAGCACNGCATACAAGGGGTAACCTTCCGGCGTCAGAAAAACGTTCAGTGGCCAGCCACCCCGACCCTGGGTTGCCTGCACAAAAGCCATCAGCGCATCGTCAACGGCCGGTTGCAATTCGCGGTCCACCTTGACCGGCACGAAGTCACGATTCAACACCTTCGCAATGCCAGGGTTTTTGTAGCTTTCGCCCTGCATCACATGACACCAGTGGCAGGAGAAATATCCTACTGACACATAGATGAGTTTGTTCTCCCGTCTGGCGGTTTCAAAGGCATCTGGGCCCCACGACTGCCACGCCACCGGATCATCACCATGCAGCGCAAGATACGGNGAGGGGTGGGACTGAAGCTGGTTGCCAAGTGCCCANGCCTGNCCCAGCAGGCAAAGCCACAGCACGGCNCCGCCNAATACCCTCATCACGCCAGNCCGGAGTGTCTCAGCAGTGCATCAATCTCGGGCGGTCTGCCGCGAAAGGCCACGAAGTTCTCCAAGGGTTCGTTCACGCCGCCTGATTCCANAACCAATCGGACAAAGTCACGTCCACTTTGCTCATCAAAGAGGCCCGCTTCTTCAAACCGGCTGAACGCATCGGCTGACAGCACCTCGGCCCACTTGTAACTGTAGTAACCGGCGGCATAACCTCCGGCAAAGATATGCGAGAAGCTGTTCTGGAAGCGGTTAAAAGCGGGCGGGATNAGCACCGCGACTTCCTTTCTCACTGNATCAATCCGNGCTTGGAGTTCTTCGACCGATNTGCTTGGAGNGCCNTCATGNAGCGCCATATCAAACACCGAAAATTCAATCTGCCTGAGCATCTGCATGGCGCTCTGAAAATTGCGCGCTCCGCGCATCCGTTCAAGCAATGCCGACGGTAACCGCTCGCCGGTCTCGTAATGTCCGGAAATCTGATTCAGGGCCTCAGTCTCCCAACACCAGTTTTCCAGAAACTGGCTAGGCAGTTCCACGGCATCCCAGGGAACGCCACTAATGCCGGAAACGGCGGGCTCATCCACCTGAGTNAAAAGATGATGCAGCCCGTGGCCAAATTCATGGAAGAGTGTGACGACATCATCATGCGTTAAGAGCGAGGGCTTAGCACCAACCGGCGGGATAAAGTTGCAGGTCAGAAAAGCTACCGGATTCTGGATCCNGCTGTCGGGAAGCCGACGCCTGCTGATGCAGTCGGCCATCCAGGCGCCGCCACGTTTGTGTGAGCGCGCATAAAGATCCAGAAAAAAGCACCCGCGCACAGAGCCATCGTCATTCAGCAGTTCAAAAAACTGCACGTCGTCATGCCAGGTACTGGCACAGGATGCCTCTCGCACTTTTACCCCAAAAAGTTTCTCCGTAACAAAAAAGAGGCCCTCAAGCACCCTGGGTAACGGGAAATATGGTCGGATTTCTTCATCACTGAAGGCATAGAGCGACTGCTTGAGTTTTTCCGAGTAGAACGCGATGTCCCAGGCTTCAAGATTCTGCTCACCATGTTCCGTCAGGGCGAAGCGCCGAAGTGTGTCCAGCTCTTCGGTCGCCGCCTCCTTTGCACGTCCGGCAAGCGTTTGGAGAAATTCACCGACCTCCTGGACAGAGTCTGCCATCCGGTCCTCCAGCGCGTATTGGGCGTAGTCTGTAAATCCCAACAGCGACGCCATCTCGGCGCGAAGCGCCAAAATCTGCACCATGAGAGAGCCGTTATCAAACTGTCCGGCATCAGGACCCGTATCGCTCGCCCGGGTCACGTAGGCTTCATACATCGTTTTCCGCAGTATCCGGTTTTCACAAAACATCATGAACGGAATATAGGAAGGCGCCTGCAAAGAAAAACGCCAGCCNGGCAAAGAGGCGTCTTCGGCTGTCTTGCGCGCAAGATCAATNGCNCTTTGTGGCAGACCCTGAAGATCGTTGTCCTCCAGAATATCCAGGCACCAGTGATCAGTGGCATCCANCAGGTTCTGATCGAAGCGGTTGCAGTGCATCGAGAGCTCACTGACGATCTCGCGAAAGCGCTCGCGGGCATCACCTTCGAGTTCAGCGCCGGACAGACGAAAGTCCCTTAAGGCATTCTTGACGACTTTCTTGCGCGCAGCCGGGAGATCACCAAAGTCAGGGTTATTCGCGATCTTCCGATAACCCTCGTAGAGGTTCAGGTTCTGCCCAACCTCGCTGTGAAACTGACTGAGTTTGGGCAAGCAGGCCTCGACCGCGGCACGGAACGCTGTGTTGTCACGTACGGCGTTCAGGTGCGANACCGGNGCCCAGACNCGCTCGAGGTATTCTTCGATATCCTGAAGTTCGCTGGCGACCGACGCCCAACTGGCCGTTGGGCACTGTGACTCAACGGCCTCGATCTTTGCACGGCTTTGTGCAAGCGCCGCATCCANCGCACTTTCTATCTGGTCCGCTTCAATCTCGGCAAAGCGTGGCAGACCGGATAAATCCAGCAGGGGGTTCTCAGGGTTCAACGAGTAGGATTCNGTCAAGNGCGCCTCTCNGATTTGGAAATAAGTCGTCCATAGGACATGGGGTCTTGTGAGGACTTTATCAAACGCAAGTGGGTATCAGCCCCACCGCAAAAATGGTTAACACAAGGCCANTGCGGATAAAATCCTCCGGATGAGCACACATTATGATTTTCTGGTTATCGGTGGGGGCAGCGGTGGCATCGCTGGGGCGCGGCGCGCAGCCCAGTACGGCGCCCGGGTGGCGCTGATAGAAGCGGGACGTCTGGGTGGCACTTGCGTCAATGTAGGTTGTGTTCCAAAGAAAATCATGTGGAATGCCGCTCACTTTGCAGACGCCCTCGCAATCTCAGAGGACTACGGCTTTGCGCTACCCGCAACTGAATTCAACTGGGCCGCTTTCAAAACGGCTCGTGATACCTACGTCGAACGCCTAAACGGGATTTATCTTCGAAACCTGGATTCCTCCCAGGTCGAAATCTTTCGTGGNTGGGCAACATTTGAATCGCCCGGCCAGGTACGCGTTGGCGGTACACTTTTGAGCGCAGACCATATTCTGATCGCCACAGGCGGTCGGCCGACGATCCCTGATCTCCCAGGCGCCGACCTTGCCATCACCAGTGACGGTTTCTTCGAGCTCACCGAGCAACCCAAGCGTCCACTCATCATCGGCGCAGGCTACATCGCGACAGAACTCGCTGGTGTACTGCACTCGCTCGGATCAGAGGTCACTATGGGGCTGCGCAAAGACATTCTGCTGCGTGGGTTTGATGAAGCACTCAGGGAAACCGTCATGGAGGAGATGCGCTCTGCTGGTGTCAACATTCTGACCAACTTTCAAATAGAAAGCATCGAACGCGAAGATAACGGTCATCTGGCAGTACGCCATCAAGATGGTGAGGCCATCAGCGGATTCGACTGCGTGCTGTTTGCTATCGGCCGGGATCCTGCGACTGACGGCATGGGTCTGGAGGAGACCGGCCTTGAGGTCGACCACAGCGGATTTCTCCCGACTAACGAGTGGCAGGACACTACCCAGCCGGGCATTTATGCAGTGGGCGATGTCACAGGCTGTCAGGCTCTGACCCCGGTAGCGATTGCCGCCGCGCGCCGCTTGTCAGACCGGCTATTCGGCGGCCAAGGTCAAGCCAAGCTTGATTATGAAAATATTCCCACCGTAGTGTTTTCCCACCCGCCGATCGGTACCGTCGGACTCACAGAGGAAGAAGCCAAAGAGCGCTTTGGTGATAACGNCGTAAAGGTTTACCAGAATCGTTTTACCGATATGTACTACGCCGTCACACCCCAGCGTGTCCCTACAATAGTGAAACTGGTNGTGACCGGGCCCGATGAGAAAATTGTCGGATGCCATGTGGTCGGGCGGGCTGCCGACGAGATGATTCAGGGCTTTGCTGTGGCGGTAAAAATGGGCGCCACCAAGGTTGACTTTGACAACACCGTTGCGATCCACCCAACCGCTGCTGAAGAACTTGTTACCCTGCGCTAAACAACCTCTGCGCTCACCTGCCGNGGGTTTGACTGTTTTGAGCCTCCGCTACAATGCGCAGACTTATTTGAAGAGGTAAGAACAGATGGCGTGGTGGGGAAAACTGATCGGCGGCGCACTGGGTTTCATGATGGGAGGACCGCTTGGCGCCATGCTCGGCGGAACAATCGGCCATCAGTTCGACAGCGGTATGTCCGGCTCCAGTCGGATGGGTATCGGCGACAACGAACGAACTCAAGCGGCATTCTTCACCGCAACCTTCTCGGTGATGGGTTACATCGCCAAAGCCGATGGGCGGGTTTCTGAGCACGAAATCCAGGCCGCGCGCAGCCTGATGCGCCAGATGCAACTCAATGATGCCCAGCAAACGGCCGCGATTGATCTTTTTCAAAAAGGCAAGGAGGCCGACTTTCCGCTGGATGAGGTGCTACAGCAGTTTCGCAGTGAGTGTCACCGACGTACCACTCTGCTGCGCATGTTCCTTGAGATTCAGGTCCAGGCCGCCATGGCAGATGGGCGAATGGACCCTGCCGAAAGCCAGGTACTTCGTCACATCGGCGAGATGCTGGGATTCGATGCGCCCCAAATTGAACAACTGATTAACTTTGTCAGTGGNGCCGCGAGCGGGCANGGGCANCAGGTNCAGCCNGTNTCTGAGGCCTACCAATTGCTGGGTGTGGCCCCGGACGCCAGCGATGCTGAAGTCAAGAAAGCCTATCGACGCCTCACCAACCAGCACCACCCGGACAAACTGGTGGCCAAAGGCATGCCAGAAGAAATGGTCAAACTGGCGAACGAAAAAACCCAGGAAATTCGCAAAGCNTGGGAGCGCATCCGTGATCACCGAACGGCAAAGGCCTGACCGGTCTTGATGCCTCGTCGGATCACACCATGAATCTCGCGCGCATGCTGGCGCAACGCGAGTCCGAGGACCAACCGGTGCGTGTCGCCGTCATTGGCTGCGGAAAATTNNCCACGATGTACCTGACACAGGCCCGGACCACGCCCGGTATTCACATCGTCGGCATCGCGGATCTGGACCTTGGCCGAGCACGAGCGAACCTGCAAAGCGCTGGATGGCCGCAATCCCAAAGCAATGCCGCAACCCTTGACGCGGCGATCGCCAGTGGGAGCACCTTTCTTGCTGAGGATGCCTTTNCCCTGATCCAGGATGAGCGTATNGATGTCGTCGTGGAAGCGACCGGTATTCCTCACGCCGGAATTCGTCACTGCCAGAGTGCAATCAGCGCAGGTCACCATGTCGTGATGGTCAATGTCGAAGCGGATGTGGTTGCCGGTCCGCTACTGGCGCAGCAGGCGAACGCTGCGGGTGTCNTCTACAGTCTTGCCTGGGGCGATCAGCCAGCCTTGATCTGTGAGCACGTGGACTGGGCCCGGAGCTGTGGCTTTGAAGTCACCGCCGCCGGCAAGGGGACACGCTATCTGCCCGAGTACCATTCTCTGACGCCCGATACCGTCTGGGAGGTTTTGNGNCAGTATCTGGAAATCGATGATCCAGAAAGCATCAACCTACAGATGTTCAACTCCTTTCTCGATGGCAGTAAATCAGCGATAGAGATGACCGCGGTCTGCAATGCGACCGGACTCGTACCGCAGGCGCAGGGGCTGAGCTTTCCGCCTTCCTCGCGTTTTGCCCTCGCCGATGTGTGTAGGCCGCAGAAAGAAGGTGGCGCTCTAACCTGCGACGGTACCACCGAAGTCGTCTCCTCGTTACATCNNAATGGAGAACCCGTTGACCANCATCTTGCTATGGGAACCTTTGTTATCGTCAAGCCGAAGAGCGATTACGCCCGGCAGTGCTTTCGTGANTACCACATGCTGCCAGACCAGAGTGGGCGCTACGGCGCGCTGTACCGTCCCACCCACATGATCGGCCTTGAACTGGGTGTATCNATTGCGTCGGTCGCACTTCGCGGTGAACCCACCGGACAGCCNCACTGTTTTTCATCGGATGTNGTCGCGGTTGCCAAGCGCNACCTCAAGGCNGGTGAAACCCTCGATGGCGAAGGCGGTCACTGTGTCTACGGAAAACAGATGCCGGCAGACGCCTCCATGGCAAAAAATGCGCTCGCTCTTGGTCTTTCGGNCGGGCTCACGCTGACTCGCGATGTCGACGCAGGTAAGGTACTTTGCGAAGAGGATGCCGCGTTGGATAATGCGGATGAGGCCGTGCANGCCCGAAGNATGATGCGCGCAACCTTTGCATTATGACCACAAACAAACATTCACNAAGCCCTAGGTANAATCANNATGAGTCACAATGTCTTTATCACTGGCACCACTCGGGGCATCGGCCTCGAACTGACCCGCCAGTTTCTCGATACCGGCAGCAAAGTTTTTGCGGGCGCGCGCAACACCGAATCAGATGCCCTGCAGTCACTCAAGGCCGCGCACGGGGATCAGCTGCAGCTGCTCACGCTGGATGTCACGGATAACACCCAGATTACCAAAGCGGCTGCCGCACTCGCGGGACAACCGCTGAGCCTTCTAATCAATAACGCGGGCCTTTTTCGCTCAAGATCAGACGACGTCGAAAGCCTCTCTGACAAAACCTGGCTTCAGGAGTTTCATGTCAATGCCGTCGCGCCCTTTATGGTGACCCGGGCACTACGGGGAAATCTTGCGGCGGCTGATAACGCTCTGGTCGCAATGATTTCAAGCAAGATGGGCAGTATGGCTGATAACACCTCGGGTGGCGCCTACAGCTACCGCTCCAGCAAAGCCGCGCTGAATGCCGTTACCGTCAGTCTTTCCAGTGATCTTGCCGAAGACGGCACCCGTGTCGTGGCCCTGCATCCAGGCTGGGTGCGTACCGACATGGGTGGTGACAGCGCTCCTGTGGAGGCTCCAGCTAGCGCCAGTGGTTTGAAAAAAGTCATGCTTGGAATCGACGACGCACAGAACGGGGGCTTTTTTGACTACAGCGGGGCATCCATTCCGTGGTGAACNGCAAAGCCCGTTATACTGCGGCGCGCTTCGTGGCGGCNATGCTGCTNCTGACTNTGATCGGNGNNACACCGCTTCTGGCAGAGAACATTGCACCACAGATCTTACCGCTGGACGAGGAAGATGATGATGTTCTGATCTGTGATGATCTAGATGATGACGGCATTCTAGACCTTCTGGATAACTGTTTTGGGCTGTTTAATCCGCTCCAGACTGACAACAATGGTAACGGCATCGGCGATGACTGCGAAGGCCCACGTCTTAACTGAAAACCACACCCTGTACTGATATGACCACACACAAGATTGCCCTGCTCGCCGGTGACGGTATCGGCCCGGAGATCATGGCCGAAGCCGTAAAAGTTCTGAGACTCATTGAGGAACGCAACAGCGTTTCATTTGATCTACAGTCGGCCTTGTTTGGCGCCTGCGCCTGGTTTGAGACTGGAAAATCTTTCCCGGACGACACCATTGCCATCTGCGATAACGCCGATGCGATCCTCAAGGGCACCATCGGTCTCAGTCATGAGGAATCCAAGCAGATCCCCGTGGACGAGCAACCCGAGCGCGGCGGCCTGTTGCCCATGCGGCGGCGATACCAGACCTATGCCAACTTCCGCCCGGTTNCCCTACCACCTGAACTTGCGCATTTTTCTCCNCTTCGNCCCGAGATCATCGGTGACGGAATTGACCTTGTCATTATCCGTGAACTGGTGGGGGGCCTGTATTTCGGCTCCAAGGAAACAGGAGTAAACGATCAGGGCCGGCGCTACGTCCACGAGATGCTGGAGTACGACGAAGACCAGATTCGCCAGGTCCTTGAGGTGGCTTTCAAACTCGCCATGAAGCGCAAGAAGTCACTCACGAACGTCCATAAGAGTAACGTTCTTAAGTCCAGCGTGCTTTGGAACGAAGTTCTGGATGAAGTGCATAACGATTATCCAGAAGTCAGTGTTGACCATATACTGGTGGATGCCGCCGCTACTTACCTGTGCCTCAATCCGACCCGCTTTGACGTCATGGTGATGGAAAANATGTTCGGCGATATTCTGAGCGACCAATGCGGCGGGATTCTCGGCTCCCTGGGCTTGATGCCCTCCGCCTGTGTCGGCCCGGAGCAGTCCTACTACGAACCCTCGCATGGCTCGGCACCCGATATTGCTGGCAAAGGAATTGCCAATCCCTACTCCATGCTGGGCTCTGTCGCCATGATGCTTGAGATGAGTTTCAACATGAGCGCCGAAGCGGGAAATCTATGGAAGGCGATGCAGGGGGTATTCACAGACGGCTACACGACACCCGACCTTGCCCGGCGCGGCGATGCGGAGAAACAGATCAGTACCAGCGAGTTCGGCGACCGGGTCGTCTCGGCGCTGGCNGGCTTGCCCAACGCCGGCTAGAGNAAAATTACTCGGGTTTATCCAAAGGGCGGGACTCNCCGTCGGGTGAATCCTGCTGGCGCATTTTCATATTGAGCATACGCATGGCGGCGTTGACGCCGGAAAACACCTGGTTGGCATGCACACCCCGGGTCTTGAATCGGCGCCCTCCATCTTCCCAGGTGATAAAACACTCGGTCAGTGCGCTGGTGTGGCCGCCTTTGGGAATCCGGATCTCGAAATCGATGAGTTCTGGAAATTCAAATCCGCCGGGCTCAAGCACTTTTCGCAAGGCCTTGATGAAGGCATCGAATCCCCCGTTACCTGAATCCGAAGACTTGTGGAACTCCTCACCGACACGTACCCGAATGCTGGCCGTGGATTCGATGTCGAGACCGCTTGTGATGGAGCAGTTAAGCAGCTCCACCTGCTGGTAATCACCGCTTTCGAGAATGTCNGCGATAATGAAGGGTAGATCTTCAGGGGTGATCGTGGCTTTGGTATCGGCGATCTCGACGATCTTCTCCAGCACTTTCACCTGATGGTCTTCTGAAAGCTCGATTCCGAGGTCTTCAAGGTTTTTCGTCAGTGAGGCTTTGCCGCTCATTTTGCCCAGCGCATAACTGTGTCGCCGATCAAAGCGGTCCGGGCTGAGTTCAGTCTGGTAAAGCTGGCCTTTCTGATCCCCATCGGCATGAATGCCGCTGGTCTGGGTAAAAACATCGGTGCCGATAACAGGCGCATTGGCAGCGACCCGCTTGCCCGAAAAGTTTTCGACCATCTGGCTGAGATCGTGCACCTTGGTCTCATCGATGGAAACTTTGACGCCCAGTTTGTCTTTCAGCACCACGGCGACTTCGGCCAGAGATACATTACCGGCTCGTTCACCCAGGCAGTTCACCGTCGCGTGAATCGCTGCTGCACCGGATTCGACCGCCGCCATGGCGTTGGCAGTAGCAAGCCCGTAATCATTATGCGGATGAAAATCGAAGTCCTGGCCTTCAAAGCGGTTGCACATGTCTCCCACCGCAGCCGAGACATCCGCCGGGCTCATCACGCCAAGCGTATCGGGCAGCATAATGTGACGAAGATTCATCCCAGCCAGAGACTCGACCATGCGGTACACATAGTCACGGCTGTCAAGATAACCGTTTGACCAGTCCTCAAGGTATACGTTGACCAGCAGATCATGCTCCAACGCGTACTCCACAGTACGCTCAATATCTTTGAGGTGTGCATCCAGCGTTTTTCGGAGTTGCTCGGTGCAATGTTTCTCGCTGCCTTTGGTTAGCAAATTAAGCACCCGACCCCCAGTGCTCACGAGCCAGTCAACACTGCGGTGATGATCCGTAAAGCCCAGAACCTCTACCCGATCGAGAGCATCGTGCTGTGCGGCCCAGTCGTGAATCCGGGTGACCGCCTCTTTTTCTCCATGGGAGACACCGGCAGACGCCACTTCGATACGATCAACCTTCAGGCTGTGCAGCAGTGCGCGGGCGATACTGACCTTCTCGTCGGGGGCGAAGGAGACCCCTTGGGTCTGCTCACCATCCCGGAGCGTGGTATCCATTAACAAGACATGCTCTCGCATCACTATAGCCTCAGCGCCAGCCTAAACCTCTTAAAGAACGCGATATTCTATAGGTAAATGATTGTTTAATTGAAGTTGTTTCTTGTAAGTGGTGAGTATCGTTACAGTCGGGACGGCGGCCCTCCCTGCCGCACCAGCACGATGAAGCCCTGCCCGCTCTTGAGAAAGGTAGCGAAACGGGTTACCGGGGCCGCTACTCGTAGGCGAACTCCCTGCCCGATAAATAATCCGGGCGCAAAGAAATCATCCCGTTTCAGGTTGTTGCCAAAGAGCAGGCACCGTGCTTGAACACCTCAAAATTACCGCAACGAGCGTCGGAGATGGGTCAACAGGTCTCGCTTCCGCCTATCAGTTCATCTCGTGCTGAATCATGTCCAATTTGCCGTGCTGGCCCTGACGATAAAAACGGCGCAGTTCGCGGGTCAGTCCAACACCATCTTGGGCCGTCAGGTAGCGTCGATTCAACTGGCGGCAATAGTGACCAGCATAAAAATTCGCCACCTCGTAGCGCTCCCGATCTTCGTTATCCAGGCCACTTTCAAAAGACACATT
>NHDO01000053.1 GCA_002171735.1 Proteobacteria bacterium TMED61
GAACTTTGCCGCCTCATCAAGGACAGCATCAGTCAGGTCTTCGCTGGCGTCTTCGAAACCCGGCCACGAGGCGACCTCTTTGAAGTCAGCAAGATCCAACGCAAAGCGCAGATCATTTAAAGGAGCAGTGTAATTCGGCATCGGATCGGTCTCGGATGTTAGTGTTGGGATCCGGTGGTAGTTAAACCGACCGGGGGTGAAGAAATTATAAAATCCCCAGCCCGGGTGCGCCAACCGGGTTGTGCATTTCCCCTGGCCAGATAAAGATTGGGGGTCCTATCGATCTGGAATTGATTCGAAAGCCAACTTCAAGCCTAACACTACCCCCCGCCGACCATGTCTCACAACATCCCATCACAGAATTCGGTCCCCCAAGGAAACGGATCCGCTGGGTGGTTGCGACTGATCTTTCCAGCGATTTGCGCACTGGCGCTTTACTGTATCCCACTGCCCCAGGATCGGGTCCTCAGCATCCACGAGTCTGTTCTGCCGCAAACAGCTCAGCTGATGGCTGATAACGGTGACTGGCTCATCCCACGCCGGGACGCGGTTGCCCCATGGATTGAAAATCCACCGTTGCCCCAGTGGTTAACAGTGGCTATGTGTACGATCGCCGGTACCTGCTCTCAGGCATGGGTCTCGCGTCTCACAGCCGGGATTAGCGGCGCGCTGGCAGTCTTGCTGGTTACGCTGATGGCAGCCCGCCTTTTCGGAACCGGGATCGGTGTGCTGAGCGGCCTCACAATGGCAACAAGTTATGAGGTCGTCCGCTACGCCACACTCGCCGAGGATGAGATCTTCCTGACACTGACCTCTGCTGCAGCCATGACCTGCTTTGTGTTTGCTGAATTCAAGGCATCCAGAACAGGTGGTGAGCGATCCTCTCCAACTCAGAGAAGCACGCCCCGCGCCTGGGGCTATCGTTCCTGGTGGGTAGTGGCGTTCTTTATCGCTACGGGGCTTACCAACCTAACCAAAGGGGTTGGATTTGGTCCAATGATGGTGCTCGTTCCCGTGACGTGCTTTATCGCGCTTTCATGGGATCGGACTCACTTTCGTCGCTACCTATGGGCATGGGGAATCGTGATTTTTCTGCTTCTTACATTGTGGTGGCCGATTGCTGTCATCCTGACAATCCCGGGTTCACTCGAAGTATGGGTCTATGACCTTCTTGGAAGGGCCTCAGGAGACTATGAACTCATAAGCAAACCTTTCTGGTACTACGGGATTGCCCTGGCGCAGGTAACCGCGCCGTGGATACTTCTCACTCCAGTCGCGCTCGCAGTGACATGGAGGGAAGTCTTTTATAAAAGGCATTCTCCCGAGCAGTTCCTCTGGGTGTGGGCCCTATCAGTTCCACTGGTCCTGAGCTTCTTCTCGGGAAAGCATCATCATTATCTACTGCACTGCGTCGCACCCTGGTCTATTCTTGCGGCGCTTGGTATTCGTCATCTTGGCTGTCGATTTGCAATCATCCGGCGCTCTCCTAAGCCGGGCGCAGCAATCCTATTCGGGTTTATTGCTGTGATCTATGCACTCCTTTTGTCTACCCACAAGACAGTGCATCACGAGGATGGTGAATTCATTCGGGCGATTACAAAAAGATATCCATCGGGGCCCTTTCTGGTTGATCAAAGCGTCGCCGACGACCTCAAAGGCTTCCAGATTCAGTTTTATCTACCCGGGCCGCATACCCGAACCCTACATAATCTCAGCTTCCTGCGCGCAAAGGAAATTTCCGAGGATCGGGTCTACGTTATTACAGAGTACGGTCGCCGAGGAGAACTAACTCGTTTCGGCGACATCCAGTTGCTTATGCAAAGCGAGAAGACCGGAAGACAGCAAGGACCGGATACACTGCTGACCCTCTTTGAACTTACTTACTATGAGTACCTCAAGCGAATCGACACAGAGGGTTTAGTCATTACTCCGATGCAAGCAATGTACCGCGCCCCAGGGCCCGTTCTTGAATGATGTTGTCAGAGCCGCGGGGATCCGTTATCTACGCCCAGCCAATCATGCTAAGGTCTGAGCCCTTGGACAAATCCTTCAGGAGGCACTGATGAAACTGACTGGACGTTGTTACTGCGGTGATGTTCATTACGAAATTGAAGGGGAAGCACAGGCCTCTTTACATTGTCATTGTCGGGAGTGCCAGTATGTCAGCGGCGGAAACCCCGCTGCCCTGATGATTTTCCCGTTGGAGGCTTTCCGCCTGACGCGGGGCGAGATGAAACAGTTTCGCCGTTCAGATCTGAAACGCCCGGTCACCCGACATTTTTGCGAGCACTGCGGCACTGGCCTTGCTTCCGAGACGCCTAATCGGCCGGGCTCCATTGTGGTGAAGGTCGGTACACTGGACGATCCTTCGGTATTTACGCCCGCCGTCGCGATTTTTACCTGCGACAAGCAGGCCTTTCATCATATTCCGCAGGACATTCCGGCCTTTGACAAACGGCCAGGCTGAAGTGTCGCCGCGTATCGGACAGGTTTACGCTCCATCTCTCACCGCGATGGCATCAGCGACGATACATAGAATCTCAAACATCATGGTGGCGCCGGTCAGGGCAGTATTGCCACTTGGATCAAAAGGGGGCGCCACCTCGACGACATCACCCCCAACAAGATTCAGACCTCGACAACCCCTGATCATCAACTGGGCTTCAACCGTGCTGAAGCCCCCCACCTCAGGCGTACCGGTGCCTGAGGCATAGACCGGATCCAGTCCATCCACGTCAAACGTGAGATAGCAGGGTTTCTCACCTACGACACGGTGAATCTCGCTGATCACGGCTTTAACGCCGAGATCGTAAAACTCATCCATATAGATGACCCGCATCCCGGTGTCATGACTGAACTGCCACTGATCAAGGTCGTTCAGCGACCCCCGGATGCCGATCTGAATTGTGCGCTTGGGATCGATCAGGCCTTCCTCGACAGCGCGACGAAACGGTGCTCCGTGATGGAACTTCGAGCCAAGATAATCGTCGCCCGTATCGCAATGGGCATCAAAATGCACCAGCCCCAGTGGTTGATCCGTCGCTATCGCTCTCAAAATCGGCAGCGTGACGGAATGATCCCCCCCGGCGGAAACCGGCACTACCCCAGCGTCATGTAGCCTTGAGAAAAACGCCCGAATCTCGTCAAGACTCTTTTCCAGGTGGAAGGGTGACTGCACCCAGGCATCCCCCACATCTGCAACCGAACAGATGTCGTGAGGACTGATCCCGCTTGACTGGTTTCGCCGCCGCATAAGACTCGATTGATTACGAATCTCCCGAGGGCCATGGCGCGCACCCGTGCGGTTGGTCACCCCTCCGTCAAAAGGAACGCCGACCAACCCAATATTGAGGTCGTCATAGTCTTCCCGGTAAGGTGCCCGCATGAAGGTCGGCAGTCCGGTGTATCGTGGTCGCTGAATGGGATCTTGATACGCCTCGTACTGGTACATGTCTCCCCCGTTTCTGATTTATGATCTCTGGTCTAAGCCCTAAGGATGCAGCCTAAACACCTACCTATGCAAGCCCATCTGAGTGATTCGCCGCAGATAAAGAGCCTGCGCGCGCTTTTTAAATGCGCCGTTTCAAAGGCTTACCCCACTACAAATCTAGCCCACTATCTACCGCCTCCCCCAGATGGCCAAGTCGTGGTTGTCGGCGCCGGCAAAGCAGGCGCCGCTATGGCCAAAGCCGTTGAGAATAAGCTTTCTACTGTTGCTGACAGTCTGGTGCTAGTGCCTTATGGACATAAGCGCTCCTGTCGGTTGATCAATATCGTTGAAGCGAGTCATCCAGTACCCGATAACGCCGGCGAGAAAGCAGCACGGCAGATACTTGATCTGGCGGTCTCGCTCGGGGCCAATGACCTCCTCGTCTGTCTTTTATCAGGGGGTGGCAGCGCCCTACTCAACCTACCCTGTACCGGAATCACGCTGGAGGAGAAGAGAACTCTTACCCGAGAACTACTTGCCTGCGGCGCGGACATCCACGATATCAATACAGTTCGCAAGCACTTGTCGGATATTAAGGGGGGGCGGCTCGCAGCGGCGGCGTTTCCTGCCCGGACCGTGACGCTTGCCATCTCTGATGTACCTGGAAATGATCCGGCCACCATTGCTTCGGGCCCTACGGTGGGTGACCCCACTACACGACAAGACGCCCTTGAAATCCTCAGCAAATATGGAATCAAGCCGACGTCCTCAATTGCGGCCAAGCTCGCTTCAATTACCGCAGAAAGCCCCTTCCCTGGCGACCCAAAACTCACCGCGAGCGAAATTACGATCACTGCTACCGCGGCGGAAGCCCTTGAAGCCGCAATGGCATATGCGAAAGATCAGGGTCGTGAGGTGGTCAACCTGGGCGACAAGGTTGAAGGCCTCGCATCAGCACTGGCCAGTGAGCACGCCAAAACATTCGAACGTGAGCGTCTGATTCATTCCCCTGGAAAAGAGTTTGTCCTGATTTCTGGTGGAGAGGCAACCGTTGCACTTCAAGGTCGCGGCAAGGGTGGTCCCAATCAGGAATATCTCCTTGCACTCGCGATCGCTCTTGATGGCAGACCCGATGTTTTCGCTATTGCCGCAGATACCGATGGCATTGATGGCGCGAGCCAAGCGGCGGGCGCCTTCATTACTCCGAATACCCTGACCCGTGCAACGGCCCAGGGGCTGGACCCGCATGCCCATCTCGGTCGCAATGACGCAGGGGGATTTTTTGAGCAGCTTGGAGATCTGATTATCACCGGACCGACGTGCACAAATGTAAACGACTTTCGCGCTATCGCTTATATTCCGTCAGTTGATTGATTTACTATCACCCGATTACAGAAAGGAGTAGTTCCATGGGAAAGCGGCTTAGCAAAATTTATACCCGGACCGGAGATGAAGGTTCCACAGGCCTTGGCGATGGGACACGGGTCCCCAAGAACTCGCCCAGGGTCGAAGCAATGGGCCAGGTAGACGAACTGAACAGCCTTATCGGCCTGATGATGACTGAAGCACTGCCCAAGGAGATCCATCAGTTCCTCATGGCGGTGCAGCACACGCTGTTTGACCTCGGTGGTGAACTGAGCCTCCCCGGTCACACGTTGGTATCACCTGAGCGGGTCATAGCCGTTGAGAATATACTCGACGAACTCAACGCCACACTGGCCCCGTTGGAGGAGTTTATTCTCCCCGGCGGCAGTCGGGCTGCAGCGCTTTGCCACGTTGCGCGCAGCACCTGCAGGCGGGTAGAGCGAGTCCTGTTTTCCGTTGATGACGGGCATACTGTTTCTGATGCCTCGCGTCAGTACATTAACCGACTGTCTGACCTGCTGTTCGTGATGGCTCGTAGCCTAAATCAGGCTGCGGGTGAACCCGATATCCTCTGGCAAAATGACCACGCGGCCTAGCCCCAACCTAAACATGCAACCTCTGGTGCTTTCCTAGACGTTTTTCGCCTCGTTATCGCCTAAATATGCTCCATTTTCCTAGGGACGAATTCGATCTTCGAATCAACCGAACCCGCCAAGCGATGGCAGACGCGGAACTTGACGGACTCGTTCTCTTTCGCCAGGAGAGCATGTTCTACCTAACTGGATATGACACCAGCGGCTATTCAATGTTTCAGGCCATGTACCTTGGGCTTGATAAAGGACCCACCCTGCTGACCCGCAGCGCAGATCGGATCCAATCCCGGAATACCTCGATTGTCGAAGACATTCAGATCTGGATTGATCAGGAGGATGCCTCTCCAGCAATCGATTTGCGCCGTATTCTTAAAACACATGGCTGTACAAACCAGCGGATTGGGATCGAATACCATGCTTACGGCCTTACCGGCCAGCGCGCCCTAATGGTCAACGAGGCTCTCGAAGGGTTATGCCGGCTTGTTGATGCTTCAGACCTGGTGCGTCTGATCCGTCTTGTAAAGAGCGATCTCGAACTTGAATACGTCCGAAAATCGGGTGCAATTTGCGATGCGATCCTTCAAACCAGTATTAGCCATACCCGACCTGGTAATATGGTGAAGTCGGTCTACGGGGCCATGATGAATACCCTCTTGTGCGAAGGTGGCGACCCCACGGCGAGCCGTTGGCCCATGGGGGCTGGAGAAGCTGCCGCATTCTGCCGGTATCACACAGGCGATGAAATCATCGCGCCGCAGGACCAGGTGGTCTTTGAGCCCGCTGCCGCCTATCGGCATTATCACACCTGCATGATGTACAACATCCTGACCGGTAACGTGGATCCTCGACATCAAGCGATGAACGACGCCTGCGCCGATGCGCTCGACGCCTGCCAGCAACTTCTGACCGTCGGGAATACGGTGGGAGATCTCTACGCTGCACATGAGGAGACCATGCATACGCACGGGTTTTCCCATGCCGCGCTCAGTGCCTGCGGGTACTCTGTCGGCATCAGCTACCCTCCCTCCTGGATGGATTGGCCCATGATATGGAAGGATAATCCTCAGACTTTAGAAGCAGGAATGGTGTTTTTTCTGCATATGATTCTCCTGGATGATCGGACAGGCCTCAGTATGTGTATTGGCGAAACGGCAATTGTCACTGAAACCGTGTGTGAACCCGTAAACCGGATTCCACGAACAATCATTCATAACTGACAACGTTTAAGGATAAGGAACATGACCAAACCCCCTTGGGAAGGTATGGGTGGCTATACCAATATCAACAGCGTCACGCTACCCATGATCGATGACCAAACGCCCACATTTATGGGGGTCCCGCTAGCGCGCACGGCTGATACCCTCCGTGGCGCTGATGTCGCCATTATCGGGGCCCCTTACGTGGCGGGCGCTCGAGGCAAGTACGCGGGCGTAGACAAGGCCGAATGGTTAGCGGCGCCGATGCGGGTCCGTCAACAGTCCGCACGGTATCCTAGCGGCTATATCCAGGAACTCGATGTCGATATTTTTGAGAAGCTAAAAGTTGTCGATATGGGGGATGCCGACATTGCACCAGAATGCAATCTTGACCCAACCGCGGAAAACATTCTCAAGGCTCAGGCAGCGGTCGAGGAGTTGGTGAATCGGGCCCTCGAGGCTGACGCGATCCCGATCGTTGTCGGTCAGAACAGCCCCTGCAGCTCCTACGCCATCGCCAAACCCATTGCAGAACGCTCTGCAGGCAAGGTCGGCATGATCAGCACTGATACCCATTGGGACTCGCGGCCGATGGACTATCTCACCGGAGACGAACGGATAGCCGGCAGCGGAAACTGGAAGTCAAAGACCTTCAGCAGTNTTTCCAATTTCTCAATCCCGAATCTCGTCGAGATCGGCGAGCGTGGCATGCTGGAGGAAGCCAGTATNGTTCGGGATTACATGCAGCAAGGNGCTCATTTTTATCCCATGTGGAAAGTCCGATCAGAACTGGGCATTGTTGGACTTTGCGAAGAACTCCACCATGCCTACCAGGGGACAGATGATGTCTATGTCCATTTCGATATGGACGTCCTAGGCGGTGCGGGGCCGGCACCGGGCGATATCCTCGGGGAACTCGCCGAACCCATGGGAATGAGTGACTACGAAATTATCCGCCTCGCCCACGAGATCGGGAAACGCGGACTCACGGGAATGTCATTCATCTGTATCCCTCCCGGGTCGATGGTGACCTACCGACTGATTGTCTACATCATTGCGTTCTTGATCGCCGGTCTCGCGTTATCCCGAGGCGATTGATTCGCGGAATCGCGCCCAATCGAAATGCGGCCCTGGATCTGATTTCCGGCCCGGGGCGATGTCGGAGTGACCCACAATCCGCTCCGCTGTGATGGTTGGCCATGCGAACTGCAGCGCTTCGGTCAGTGAGGTGAGCGTCGCGTACTGGTGGTTCGTAAACCAGGTGTCGTCAGAACCGACTAGCTCTANGCCGACTGAAAAATCGTTNACCCGGGCCCGTCCGATTAACGAAGAATTCCCGGCATGCCACGCTCGCCGGATCACCGGCACAAACTGAATAATTCCCCCCTCGCGGTCTATCAGAAAATGTGCTGAGACNTTAAGGGTGGCGATTTCCTTGAAGTAAGGATGAGCATCTGCATNAAGGCATCCNAGAAAAAAATCGCTNATTGCCTCTGTTTCGAAATANCCCGGCGGAAGGCTGATCGCGTGAATAACCATCGCATCAATCACCACCCCGTCTGGACGGTCATCACAATGCGGCGAACACAGGCAGGCACTACCGCTCAAGAGGCCGGTTTCCCGGTCAATCTCCAACGGGGACTTTTTCATTAGGAATGGTAGCCTGAACGCGCGCTCATCAGCGCCTGAGGAAACGTTGAAACCACGCGCGTCAGGTCGCAGCGCAGGACCATGGCCAGAGACCGATTAGGACTCGGTATCCGGCTCGTCTGATTCTTCAGGCCTATCCAGTAGTTGCACATAGGCCATAGGCGCGTTATCTCCGGAGCGTGCCCCACACTTTAAAATACGGGTNTAGCCCCCAGCACGGTCTTGGAAACGCGGGCCCAGCGTATCGAAAAGTTTGCTAACCGCGTCGCGATCCCGGAGCCGCGCATAGGCGAGACGCCGGTTCGCCACCGACGGACTCTTGGCGAGCGTGATGAGCGGTTCTGCAACACGGCGNAACTCCTTCGCTTTGGGCAANGTGGTACGAATCTGCTCGTGCGTAAANAGGGACACGGCCATGTTTGCAAACATGGCTTTCCGATGGCTGGAGTCCCGACCTAATATCCGACCGACCTTATGGTGACGCATAACAACTTCTCCCTGCTCTTCTCTCGATTCTCTCGAATCTTTCTATTTCTGTCAGACCGATTTGGTTCCCGAGGATCTGCACTGGATCAATGTAGGTTGTCCCGTTTCTCGCGTTGCAGCGACGCCGGCGGCCAGTTCTCTAATTTTACCCCCAGAGACAGACCGCGAGTCGCCAGCACATCCTTGATCTCGGTCAGGGANTTCTTTCCGAGGTTAGGNGTNTTTAAAAGCTCCACCTCGGTTCGCTGAATGAGATCGCCAATGTAGTAGATGTTTTCTGCCTTGAGACAATTGGCGGAGCGGACGGTTAGCTCCAGGTCGTCGACCGAACGCAGCAAGACCGGGTCAATGCGTTCTTCAAGTACTTCCGCGTCAGCCGTTTCGGACTCTTGGAGCTGTACAAACACCGAGATCTGGTCNTGAAGAATCTTGGCAGCACGCCTGACNGCTTCCTCTGCGTCAATAGTACCGTTGGTTTCGATCTCCATCACCAACTTATCGAGGTCGGTCCGCTGTTCCACACGGGCATTTTCGACGGTGTAGGAGACGCTGCGAATTGGGCTATAGGAGGCGTCCAAACGNAGCACCCCAACGCCGCGGGTTTCCGTCTCTTCGGCGGTCAGATCTACCACTTGGTATCCACGACCGGTGCTGACGGTAATCTCCATATTTAATTCGCCATCGGGCGAAAGATTCGCCAACAAGTGATCGGGATTGACCACTTCCACATCATGATCAAGCTGAATATCNCCTGCGGTTACCGTGCCTGGNCCCTTCTTNGTTACCCGAAGTACGGCTTCCTCCCGATTNTGCATGCGCACCGCCAAGTTCTTAAGGTTTAGGAGAATTGCNATCACGTCCTCTTGTGCGCCGGGCACCGCTGAGTATTCGTGACTAATACCCTCAATCCGGACCTCGGTCACNGCGGCGCCNGACATAGAGGACAGAAGAATACGGCGAAGCGCATTTCCCAACGTGTAGCCGAAACCTCGCTCGAGCGGCTCCAGGGTTACCCGGGCTCGAGTGTCGTTGACGGCATCGACATTGATGACGTTCGGTTTAAGAAACTCTTCTCTGACTTGGGACATTGAGTAATTTCCTCTGAAATGTNTCGTGTTTCAAACTTGCTCTTNCTGGGGTTGNTGCNCGGGTTTCGCGCAACCGGTCGCACTGAATTTATTTCGAGTACAGCGCAACCACCAGCGACTCATCAATTTCCTGGGATAGTTCTGCACGGTCCGGCACGGCCTTGAGCACGCCCTTGAATGCCTTGCTATCTACGTCAACCCAGGGCACAAAGCCCAACTGCTCTGCGATCTCCAGAGCGGACTTGATCCGAAGCTGACCCCGGCAGCGTTCCCGGACCGTGATCTCGTCACCCGGCTTCACTTGGAAAGAGGCAATGTTTACTTTGCTGCCATTAACCAATACAGCGTTATGCCCCACCAGTTGGCGAGCTTCGGCNCGNGTTATTCCAAACCCCATNCGGTAGACCACACTGTCCAGCCGTGACTCNAGAAGCTGCAGTAGCGTCTCACCTGTGGANCCCTTGGCTTGGGCCGCAGCGAGGTAGTAGCTGTGAAACTGNTTTTCCATTAGGCCATAAATATGGCGAAGCTTCTGCTTTTCACGCAGCTGCGTACCATATACGGTGACTCTCGGACGACGGGCGCCCGCCTTAAATCCGGGCGGCCGATCAAACTTACACTTGGAATCCAATGGGCGAACCGGACTTTTAAGAAAAAGATCGGTCCCGGCACGTCGCGCCAGTTTNCAGGTGGGTCCTCGGTATCTTGCCATAGTATTCTCTTCTGTCTGCGCTAATTACGCTGATCAGACGCGTCGCCGCTTTGGCGGACGACATCCGTTGTGCGGNACGGGTGTTACGTCTGTGATTGAGTTGATTTCGAATCCGAGATTATTCAGGGCTCGCACGGAAGAGTCGCGCCCAGGTCCAGGTCCCTTTATCTTCACATCCAGCTGCTTCATACCGAATTCCTGGGCCGTACGGCCAGCCGTCTCGGCGGCTACCTGTGCGGCAAAAGGCGTGCTCTTGCGGCTACCCCGGAAACCTGCGCCACCCGAGGTGGCCCAGGCCACCGCATTTCCGTGCCGGTCAGTGATGGTAATGATCGTATTGTTGAACGTTGCATGAATGTGCGCTACACCCTCGAGCACATTCTTGCGAACTTTCGCCTTTGTTCTTTTTTTGGTTTGTACCTTGGCCATATCTTGGGTTCCTGCTGTTATTTCCGNATCGGCCGTTTGGGCCCTTTTCGGGTNCGCGCGTTGGTCGACGTTCGCTGGCCCCTGACTGGGAGNCCTCGTCGATGACGCATNCCCCGGTAACAACCCATGTCCATCAGGCGTTTAATGTTCATTGAGATTTCCCGTCGAAGATCACCCTCAACAGGGATTGAAGCCACCTGGGAACGCAAACGGTCAGCGTCCTCCTCAGAAAGGTCGTGNACCTTGGTATCACGGCCAATAGCCGCCTGATCACANATCCGCTGCGCGGTGACNCGGCCAATGCCGTACACCGACGTGAGCGCGACCTCGATATGCTTGTTCGCGGGTAGGTTGATGCCTGCTATACGTGCCAATGTAATTGCCTCTTGCTGTTACCGTTTCAAATGCAGAATGCTGCGCTTACCCTTGACGTTGTTTATGCCTGGGGTCAACGCATATCACTCGGACGCTACCATTTCGTCGGATGATCTTGCAATTTCTGCACATTTTCTTTACCGATGCCCTTACTTTCATTTTGCTTCTCCTGCTGCCCNGAANGCGACGCTAACGAGGCATTCCCATACCGCCAACTAGCGATGACTTCTTCATAAGACTTTCATACTGTCGCGACATAAGGTACGACTGAACCTGCGACATCATGTCCATCATGACCACAACGATGATCAGCAACGATGTGCCCCCAAAATAAAACGGAACACTCCACTTGACGATCAAAAATTCCGGAATAAGGCAGACGACCGTCAGGTACGCNGCCCCGGCNAACGTCAGTCGGGAGACCACCTTATCGATATACCCCGCCGTTTGCGCNCCGGGGCGAATTCCGGGAACGAAAGCGCCNGATTTTTTGAGATTGTCAGCGATTTCCTTTGGGTTGAACACAAGTGCGGTGTANAAGAAGCAGAAAAAGATGATCATGCCCGCGTACACCAGTGTGTAAATCGGCTGCCCAGGTGAGAGCGTAGTTGCGATATTCTTAAGCCAGCCCATCCCATCAGACTGCCCGAACCAACTCCCCAGACTTGCCGGGAAGAGNATAATGCTCGATGCGAAGATAGGCGGGATGACGCCTGACATATTCAANTTGAGCGGTAAGTGGCTTGATTGTCCAGCCANCATCCGGCGCCCTTGCTGACGTTTTGCGTAGTTTACGGTGAGGCGGCGCTGNCCTCTTTCNACAAATACAACAAACCCGGTTACTNCGATTGCCCCAATAAAGAGGGCCAATACTCCGATCGGCGTGAACGCACCGGTCCGGGCAAGTTCCAACGTCCCNGCAACTGCAGACGGTAANCCAGCGACAATACTGGCGAAAATAATAAGGGAGATACCGTTCCCGATACCGCGCTCTGAAATTTGCTCTCCGAGCCACACCAGGAACATCGTCCCTGTCACCAAGGTCGCAACCGTGGTGATCTTAAAACCCAATCCCGGCACCAGCACCACTGGCCCTCCTGCGGCCTGCTGNCCTTCAATGGCGATGGCGATTCCAAGGCCCTGAAAAAGGGCCAGGGCGACCGTTCCATATCGCGTGTACTGCGTAATTTTACGGCGGCCAGCCTCCCCTTCCTTTTTCAGTGCTTCCAGTTGGGGAACGACGGAGGTCATCATCTGAATAATGATCGATGCTGAAATATAGGGCATTACCCCAAGGGCAAAGATTGACAAGCGCTCGAGCGCTCCGCCNGAAAACATATTAAAGATATCGACAATCGANCCACGCGTCTGCTCAAAAAGCGCTGCGACCGCGGTCGGNTCGACTCCGGGAATCGGAATGTGNGTACCGACTCGGAACACGACCATTGCGCCCAGAACAAACAGAATGCGCTGACGCAGTTCCGTCATCTTGCCGATAGCTGCCAGGGGAGATGCTGCCATATCGACTAGGCCTCGACCTTGCCTCCGGCCTGCTCAATCGCGGCACGCGCGCCCGCGGTCACACCAATCCCACGAAGCACGACAGCACGTTCNATACTGCCTGATGCAATGACTTTGGCTCGGAGGGCATCGTGNCGNATGACGCCGGCCGCCTTCAGAACACCGAGATCAATATCNCCGGAATCAAGTTTTTGCAGTTCGTGNAATCTGACTTCAGCGACCCGAGGGCGCGTCAACGAGCGGAAGCCTCTTTTCGGCAGGCGGCGTTGCAGCGGCATCTGTCCGCCCTCAAATCCGACTTTGTGGTAGCCACCGGAGCGAGATTTTTGTCCCTTTACGCCTCGACCGGCTGTCTTGCCGAGCCCCGAGCCGGGACCACGTCCAACACGCTTGGCGGCCGGACGAGACCCGTCCGCCGGCTTAAGTTCATTCAACCGCATTTCAGCTTACCTCTACCTTAACCAGGTGCGATACTTTGTTGACCATNCCTATAATGGCCGGNGTCTCTTCAAGTTCCACGGTCTGATGGATTCGCCGCAGCCCAAGGCCATGGACACAAGCCAACTGCCTCGCTCCCCGACCGAACTTGCTCTTGACAAGGGTGACCTTGATTCGCCGATTACTCATCGCCAGTCTCCTGGCCCCTGATCTCTTCTAACGATTTACCCCGCCGNATTGCAACATGCCGNGGACTGCGTATGGCGNTGAGCCCAGCGATTGTCGCCCGCGCNACATTAATAGGGTTGGTCGTCCCGATCACCTTCGCCAATACGTTTCGNACGCCTGCGGCCTCGAAGATGGCCCGCATNGTCCCTCCGGCNATAATNCCTGTCCCGTCAGATGCCGGGCGCATAACAACCCGCGCCGCACCGTGACGGCCGACTGTCGGGTAGTGCAGAGTGCCTTTTCTGAGACTGATCTTCTGCATATTGCGGTGCGCTTCGTCCATCGCTTTCTGAACAGCNACAGGAACTTCACGCGCCTTTCCNCGNCCAATGCCGACCCGNCCTTTCCCATCACCGACAACGGTCAGNGCTGAAAACCCGAAAATCCGNCCGCCCTTCACTACCTTTGCAACCCGCCGTACGTTAATCAGCTGCTCAATGAAACCTTCCCTGTCCGTACCGGCCTGATTCGCGTTCGTTGCCATAAACCTTTCTGCCGTTTCTATTTTCTGATCTTGATGATCTTGTTAAAACTTCAGCCCGCCTTCCCGAGCTGCATCTGCAAGTGCTTTGACCCGCCCGTGATAGCGAAATCCGGAACGATCAAAGGCTACTGTGTGGACGCCTGCGGCAATNGCCTTCTCGGCGATACGNTTGCCGACAACTGCGGCCGCTGCAATATTTCCGCCATGCGGCAGGTCNGANCGGATTTCCGCTTCGAGGCTTGAAGCGCTCGCCAANACNCGCCCGCCAGACGGATCAATAATCTGAGCGTAAATATGGCGCGGGGTGCGGAAGATACTCATCCGGTTGACACGATCACGCGAAATCCGCGAGCGTGTTCGGACGCTGCGTCGGATACGTGAGGTTTTCTTTTCGCTCATGCTGCCTGATCCCAATGATTCGATNAAATAGCGTTAGNTTTTCTAGTTACTTCTTCTTCGCCTGCTTGCGGACGACATATTCACCNGAGTAGCGAATGCCTTTGCCCTTGTAGGGCTCGGGAGGCCGGAAACTGCGAATCTCCGCAGCGGCNTGGCCAACCTGCTGCTTATCTGATCCTTTCAAAAGGATTTCNGTCTGACTCGGGGTCTCGACAGAGACGCCCTCGGGCATNTGATAGACCACGGGGTGAGAGAAACCAAGACTGAGATTAAGTTTCTTACCNTGCGCCTGGGCGCGATAGCCCACACCCACGATTTCCAACTTCTTCTCAAAGCCGGTGGTCACCCCGGTAACCATATTTGCAATTAACGCCCGAAAGGTGCCGGCCATCGCCCAAGATTGATCGTTCTGCGGGCGAACCTGAAGACTGCCNTCAGCCTGCTCAACACCGATACTGGGATGCAGATTTAGGGAGAGCTGGCCCTGCGGCCCCTTCACNCTCAACGATGCATCACCCAGCACGGCGTCTACGCCGCTCGGGAGACTAATCGGATTCTTGCCTACTCGGGACATAACTTGTGCTCCAGATAATTCGACAGGCTAAAAGACGCGACAGACCACTTCGCCGCCGACACCGGAAGACCGCGCCTCGCGATCAGTCATCAAACCTTTTGAGGTCGAGACCATGACGATGCCCAANCCACCGTTGACTCGCGGCAGATCCTCCGCGTTGCAATACACTCGTCTTCCCGGACGGCTGACCCGCTGAATCTCTTCAATCGCNCCCACCCCGTCTGCATAACGCAGAGTGATNGTCATATTCTGGTGTGCACCGTCTTTCTGNGTCTCTACACCGCTGATATACCCCTCTTGCTTGAGTACCGTGGCAATCGACTGCTTCATATTTGACGCGGGTATCTTGACCGTGCGTTTTCTGACCGCCAAGGCGTTGCGAATACGGGTCAACATATCTGCGATAGGATCCGACATACTCATATTTACGATTTCCTCTAGACCTGGCTGAGCCTGGGTTGTACCTGCTTATCCAACGTTACCAACTGGCCTTGACGACGCCCGGCGCCTCACCGCGCATGGCGACCTCGCGCAAGGCATTCCGTGCAAGCCCAAANCGACGAAAATAACCGCGCGGTCGCCCNGTCAGNGCGCAACGGTTGCGCTGGCGGGTNCGNGCTGAATCACGAGGCANTTTTTGTAAATCCAGCATCGCCTGCCAACGCTCGTCATAGGATAGGGACTCATCAATGACGCGCTGGCGCAAGGACTCNCGCGNGGNACTATGTTGTTCATTCAGTCTGCGACGCTTNACTTCACGTGCGAGCATTGATTTTTTTGCCATATCTTGTTCCCTGCTATTTGACTATTTACGGAGCGGGAAATTAAACCCNCGCAGTAACGCCTCGCCTTCTTCGTTCGTGTCGGCGGTAGTGGTGATAGTTACATCGAGACCGCGAATCGTGTCGACTTTGTCGTAGTCNATNTCTGGAAACACGATCTGCTCCTTGAANCCGACACTGAAGTTCCCTCGNCCNTCAAANGCGCGTGCGGACAAACCCCGGAAATCTCGCACCCGCGGAAACGCGACCGTAATCAAGCGATCCAAAAACTCATACATCCGATCGCGCCGAAGNGTNACCTTGCAGCCAATCGGCCACCCGTCCCGNATCTTGAATGCGGCGACGGACTTGCGCGCTTTCGTGACAATCGGCTTTTGGCCAGCAATCTTCGTAAGATCGTCTACGGCGCCTTCCATAGCTTTTTTGTCGACAACGGATTCNCCNACGCCCATATTCAACGTAATTTTGGTAATTCGCGGCACCTGCATGGCACTGGAATATTTGAACTGTTCCATCAAAGCTGGAACAACAGTTTTCTGATAATGCTCTTGCAGTCGTGTCATGGTAATTCGCCTATCGACGTCAGCCGACGTCGATCATTTCTCCGTCTGAACGGAACACCCGGACCTTGCGGCCGTCTTCAAGAAACTTGAAGCCGACCCGATCGGGTTCCTTGCTGTTTGGGTTGTACATTCCGAGGTTGGAAAGCCGGATNGGAGACTCCTTTTCAATGATCCCGCCGGTCTCCCCTTTGTTGGGATTGGGCCGAGTGTGCTTCTTGACGACGTTGACACTATCGACGACAACACGTTCATCGTCGAGGACTCGCAGGATGGTTCCACGCTTACCTTTGTCACGACCTGTGAGGACCACGACATCATCACCTTTTCGATATTTCTTCATTTANTTAGTCTCGTAACCTCAAACAATCACAGGACTTCGGGCGCTAACGAAATGATGCGCATAAACCGCTCCGACCTCAGTTCGCGAGTGACCGGCCCGAAAATACGGGTGCCCACCGGTTGATACTGCGCGTTGAGCAGAACTGCGGCGTTATTATCAAAACGAATCAGGGAGCCGTCCCCCCGGCGNACCCCATGCTTGGTNCGGACGACGACNGCATGATAGACATCGCCTTTTTTGACNCGACTGTTCGGAATAGCTTCTTTTACACTGATCTTGATGATNTCGCCCACGCCNGCATACCGGCGTTTGGAACCTCCCAACACCTTAATACACTGCACTCGNCGGGCGCCGCTGTTGTCGGCGACGTTCAAGTTACTCTGCATCTGGATCATTGTTCTATACCGGCCTGTTGCGTTTAAATCGTGTCATCAACTTAAAAGAAATTNTTGCCTTTGATGTATCTCTTCGACCGTAACCCGTTATCAAGACCCGGATTTCAGCCAGCAGCCTGGTCTAATCGGCTGACAACCTTCACAAGGCGCCAACTTTTAGACTTAGACAGCGGTCGGCACTCCTCTATGATCACGACGTCCCCTTTCTGGCATTCGTTCTCAGCATCATGGGCATGAAGGCGTGTCGATCGACGGATGTATTTCTTGTACAACGGGTGCTGCAACTGACGTTCAACGAGNACAGTGATGGTCTTGTCCATCTTGGCGCTCTCGACACTGCCCTGAACGCTCCGGGACCGCCCGGAGGTTGCTTCAACTTTCTCTTCGCTCATGAAACCGTCCTGTTGAGGTCAACCATGCGGGTCTTGATCCGGGCGATTTGCCGCCGAACCACCTTGAACCGCGACGGATTTGCCAGTTGGCCCGTGCTCCGCTGCATCCGCAGGTTNAATTGTTCTTTTCGTAGCTCAAGCAGCTCACTCTTGAGTTCCGATGCGCTTAGTTCTGAAACCTTTTTTTCTGCCATGTTCTTAGGCCGCCTGGCGTTTCACAAAAGAGGTAGCAACGGGTAGTTTGGCCCCAGCAAGGCGGAACGCCTCTCGNGCCAGCTCCTCATCAACNCCCTGGATNTCATAAAGCATGGTGCCCGGTTGCACCAAAGCAACCCAGTACTCTGGATTGCCCTTCCCTTTTCCCATCCGGACTTCGAGTGGCTTTTTGGAAATGGGCTTATCAGGGAACACTCGTATCCAAACNCGCCCGCCACGCTTGACGTGGCGGTTGATGGCCCGTCGCGCTGATTCGATTTGGCGGGCAGTGAGGCGGCCCCGGCCAGTACATTTGAGACCGAAATCTCCAAAGCTNACCCGGCTGCCGCGCACAGCAAGNCCACGGTTTCGACCTTTTTGCTGCTTTCGGAATTTAGTTCTTTTGGGCTGAAGCATTTCAGAGCATCCTTACCCGCCAACCGTCGGCTGACTGTTACCGGGTGCCTCGACCTCACCCTTTCCGGGCATGACTTCGCCCTTGAATATCCACACTTTCACGCCGATTACGCCATAAGTCGTGTGGGCCTCCGCAAAACCGTAGTCGACATCCGCCCGCAGGGTGTGTAACGGGACACGNCCCTCTCGATACCANTCGGTGCGGGCGATCTCCGCGCCGTTCAGGCGCCCGGCGATCATAACCTTCACACCTTTGGCGCCAATNCGCATGGTGTTCTGAACTGCNCGCTTCATCGCGCGGCGGAACATGATCCGCTTTTCCAGTTGCTGACAAACATTTTCTGCAACCAGTAGCGCATCGAGTTCAGGCTTTCGAATCTCTTCGACAGCAACCTGTACCGGTACGTTGTTATTAAGTCGGAGAATGTCTTTGCGCAACTTCTCAATGTCTTCGCCCTTCTTTCCAATCACGATCCCGGGGCGTCCNGTGTGGATCGTGACATTCAGGGTCTCCCCGGCGCGGACAAGCTCGATTCGGCTGACAGCCGCATTAGATAGTCGCTTTCGCAGGAAAGTGCGAATGGTCTGATCAGCGACCAGATTTCGCGCATAGGTTTTCCCTGTGGCGAACCACTTTGCGTCCCAGTCGCGAATAACGCCTAACCGAAAACCGTTCGGATGAATTTTCTGGCCCATCTNTTAGTTGCTCCCCGATCCACCGTCACTCACGCTGACGGTAATGTGGCTTGTTGTCTTGATCAATGGCGCCGCCCGCCCTTTCGCACGGGGTCTCCACCGTTTCATCACCGGGCCTTCGTCAACCATGATCTGGCTAACTTTGAGCTCATCGATATCCGCACCCTCGTTGTGTTCCGCGTTAGCAATCGCCGACTCCAGCACCTTACGGATAACTCCGGCGGCCTTTCGTGGGCTGAACTGCAGTAATTCCAATGCTTTACCGACAGGCAAATTACGGACCTGATCGGCCACCAATCGGCCTTTCTGCGGAGACAGCCTCACGAAACGGGCAACGGCTCTGACTTCCATGATCGTTTTCTCTTTTACTTGATTCTTTTTGCGAAATTGGTACGGTGACTAGGTCTTATTTAACCTTTCGATCAGCGACNTGGCCGCGGAATGTCCGCGTCACNGCGAACTCACCTAACTTATGTCCCACCATGTTCTCAGTGATGAGTACCGGGACGTGCTGCCTTCCATTGTGCACNGCGATGGTAAGGCCGACGAACTCAGGCATGATCATGGAGCGGCGCGACCAAGTCTTGATTGGCCGACGTGAGCTCTCTTTCTGGGCCTTGGATATCTTTTCCCATAAGCCATGATCCACAAACGGGCCTTTTTTCACCGAACGCGGCATAATTATTTCTTCCTTCTTCGAATGATCATCGAGTTGGTNCGTTTGTTGCTGCGGGTGCGGTAGCCCTTGGTCGGAACACCCCAGGGTGTCACCGGATGTCGGCCGCCGGACGTTCTGCCTTCACCACCACCATGTGGGTGGTCGACCGGGTTCATTGCTACACCCCTTACTGTCGGNCGAATTCCGCGCCAGCGTTTCGCGCCGGCCTTTCCAAGCTTTCTTAATGAATTCTCGGAGTTCCCCACTTCACCTATAGTCGCGCGGCACGCCGCAAGTACGCGCCGTGTCTCACCGGACCGCAGCCGCATCAGAGCGTAAGCTCCCTCTCTGCCAAGATACTGCACAGAGGCGCCAGCTGAGCGGGCTAACTGAGCGCCTTTACCTGGCTTCAGTTCAACGCAGTGCACCACGGTTCCCACAGGGATATTCTCCAGCGGCATTGCGTTACCGGTACGGATAGGTACGTCCGGGCCTGACGCCACGGCATCGCCGACCGATAACCCCTTGGGCGCAATGATGTAACGTCGCTCACCGTCCGAGTAAAGAAGTAAGGCAATATGGGCGCTACGGTTCGGGTCGTATTCCAACCGCTCGACCCGCGCCGGGATCGCATCTTTAGTGCGGGTAAAGTCGATGACTCGGTAATGTCGTTTATGACCNCCACCACGGTGCCGGACCGTAATACGACCGGCGTTATTCCGTCCGTTGGTCGCAGTTTTGTGCTCGGTCAGNGAGGGGACCGACCGACCCTTGTGGAGCCCGGTCGATACCACCCGGACCATCCCGCGACGACCGGGTGAGGTAGGTTTCTGTTTGACGACTGGCATGCCTGATATCCTGTATTTACTGAAGAAACGAGGGCTTAACTGCCGCCACCCATGAAATCAATGTCCTGTCCTTCGGCGAGCCTGACGTAAGCCTTCTTCCAGTTCGGACGCTTGCCAGGGGTGCGACCAAATCGCTTGACCTTACCTCGTACATTCATGACTTGAACTGCCTCCACCGACACGTCAAATTGGGTTTCGACGGCCTTGCGGATNTCCTGTTTGGTCGCATCAGAGAGGACCTGAAAAACCACCTGATTGCCCTCATCAGCAGCGGTTGTGCTNTTTTCCGATATCACCGGCGCCAACAAAATCTGGTGAATACGTTCAGGGTTCATTGCAGCGCCTCCTCGACTCTGCGCAGTGCGCTCTCAGTAAACACGATGTGCTCGCTACCCACCAAGCTCACTGGGTCCAGTTGGCTGGCCTCCAGGGTTTCGACACTGATGAGATTGCGCGCTGACAGGGTGACGTTAGCGTCGTATTCGGCCGTCACCAGCAAGGTCCTTCCTTTNACGCCCAGGCCCCCCAGCGCATTTGCCATTTTNCCGGTCCGTGGCTCGCTCAATTGAATCTCGTCACAGATCACCAGACGCTCTTGGCGGAGAAGCTCAGAAAGGATGGACCGAATTGCAGCCCGGTACATCTTACGATTGACCTTCTGGGCATAACTGCGGGGNGACGCCGGAAACGCTCTACCCCCTTTTCTCCATAGAGGACTCCGACTGGTACCGGCCCGGGCTCGCCCAGTACCCTTCTGGCGCCAAGGTTTCGCACCGCCGCCACTGACAGCNGATCGATTCTTCTGTGAACTGGTTCCCGATCGAGNNCCCGCTAGATAAGCGCAGACCACCTGATGGACCAATGGCTCCTTGTATTCCACGCCGAACACGGTATCGGCNAGGCTAACCTTTCGGTCGGTTGAGCCATCAATTTTTACGACTACGTGTTCCACGTTGATTTCCTTGTTCTACCGTTCCTACGTTCTTGTTCTCTGGCGCGAAAGCTNTCGCNTTTAGCGCCCTANTTGNCTATTCCTTTATTACTCNATCTNGTGTCTCAATAATTNGGCGATCAGTCTGNGCCCNCAGNGGAGGCACCNCCACCTCTTGCCTTGACCGACGGTTCGATCAGTAAATCGAAACCTTTGGGGCCAGGAACAGAACCGCGAATCAACAGAAGATTTCGCTCCGCATCAACGCGTACGATTTCGAGATTCTGCTGGGCCCGGGTCACGTTACCCATATGCCCAGCCATCTTTTTTCCTTTGAAAACGCGGCCGGGATCCTGATTCTGGCCAATTGAGCCCGGCTTCCGATGTGCTTTCGAGTTTCCATGAGTGGCACGACCCCCACCGAAACCATGGCGACGTATCACGCCTGCAAATCCGCGGCCAATGGTCGTACCGCGCACATCAACTTTCTGTCCCTCCTGAAGAACTTCTACGGTCAACTCGGATCCAGCCGGATATTTTTCCGCGGTCTCCGCATCCACACGCAGTTCCCAGAGGTTCCGGCCCGCTTCCGTGCCAGCTTTGGCAAAGTGGCCCCTCAATGGTTTGGTCACTCGGTTGGCCCGACGCGTGCCGGTCGTCAGTTGGAGCGCCGTATACCCATCGGTGGCCTCTTGCTTGACCTGGGTTACACGGTTAGGTTCAACCTGAACTACGGTAACGGGCACAGAGACGCCTTCATCGCTGAACACGCGAGTCATGCCAACTTTTTTTCCAACAAGTCCCAATGCCATCTTCAGTTGCTC
>NHDO01000054.1 GCA_002171735.1 Proteobacteria bacterium TMED61
GCCGTGCGTACCGGAAGTTGCGGACGATGTAGGCGTTGAATTCTTCTCTGTTATTGCGCGCAGCGCGCCAGATTATGAAGTACAGCAGGATCACCAGCCCAATCAGTATTCCCGCCATCAAACCAATGCCAAGAAGGCGGATATCAGGAAGGGTTGCGCCGAGCATCAACAGCTCGGTAATGCCCCCGTGGGTCAACAGTTCGATGATTAGGAGTAGCACCACACCGGCAAGGGCGATACTTTGCAGGATGATGTTCGCCGTCAGTGTGACGCCGAACAGCCCCACGGTTTGTGCCGGAGAGTCGCTTTTCTCGGCTTGATCCAGCACGCGGCGTATCAGTTCAACATCGGCAATTGCTTTACGAACATTGAGTTCTTCCGGTGACATGACGTTCCTTGATACAAACCTGTTTGTAATACAAACATTATGTGAGAACCCAGACCGGCTGTCAACAAAAATTCAACCAAATAAAGGGAGCTCTTAAACTGACAATACCCCTGTTACTATGAACGGAAATGAATGCGCTGCCGCAAATTCCCCAGGTCCATCAGGTCACGGACGCCCAGGCGATTTGTGCCGTGATCAATGCGGCTGCCCAGGTCTACCGGGGAATAATTCCGGAGGACTGCTGGCACGAGCCTTATATGTCCGTTAAGGACTTACACCAGGAATTGGAGGACGGGGTAGTTTTCTCGGGAATAACCCAGGAAAGCACACTACTCGCCGTTATGGGTTTCCAGGCCCGCGGTGCAGTGGACCTCATACGGCACGCCTATGTCAGCCCCCCGCACCAGCGGACCGGCCTGGGTCGGACGCTGTTGCACTGGATTCACCGTCACGCTTCGGCCCCGATTCTCGTGGGTACCTGGGCGCGCGCCGATTGGGCGATCCGTTTTTACGAAAACAATGGCTATGAAGTGTTAATTCCCGAGATACGGCCCGCCTGCTGGAGACTTTTTGGCGAGTCCCCAAGCGCCAGGCAGAAGCCTCGGTCGTTTTGGNGCGGGGGCAGGAATTTGCGACCCTGCGCTTGGCCGGAGAAGTGTAGTTGGGTAGGGCTGCCACAGCCGATAGAATTGATTCTTTGGGTTAAGCCGCGACCTATGGGCCGCCGTAGTCATTTCAGTACTAATGCAATCTAGCGACGACTTTGCCTATATCCTACCCGAGGATCTGATCGCTCAGTCACCGGCAGACAAGCGCAGTGCGAGTCGTTTGCTTATCGTGCCGCCCTTNGGCGGCGCGTTGATCGACGGTAAATTCTCAGAACTGGCAACCCGTCTGCGCCCCACCGATCTTCTCGTTATCAATGAGACGAAGGTGCTNCCGGCGCGTCTTCATGGGCACAAGACGGNTACTGGNGGGAAATTTGAGCTCCTGCTNGAGAGGTTATGCGGCGGATCGCAGGCTCTGGTACAGATTCGCGCCAGTAAGGCTCCGGGTGCAGGGACTGAACTTACGACCGCGGGCGGCGCGAAACTCCGGATACTGGGCAGAGAGGGAATGTTCTTTGTCGTGGCGTGTAGTGACGACGACAGTATTGAGGCGCTGTTGCACCGCGAGGGTGAGACTCCGTTGCCGCCGTATATCGAGCGTCCTGTGGATCGGGCCGACAACGNCCGTTACCAGACCGTATACGCGAAACATCCGGGTGCGGTTGCGGCGCCGACAGCAGGATTGCATTTTGACAAGCCCCTTTTGATACAACTTGAAGCCGACGGGGTCAGAGTCGGCAGACTGACGCTTCACGTAGGTGCGGGGACGTTTTCACCGATGAAGTCTGATGTGCTGGACGAACACGAGATGCATTCTGAAGAGATTGTCGTTGATGAAGAATTGGTGGAAGCAGTCCGGGATACCCGTGCCCGCGGTGGCCGAGTGGTTGCGGTAGGCACTACGGTGGTCCGCGCACTGGAGTCGGCGGTACAGAACGGAGAACTGAAACCGACCTGTGGCCAGACCCGTCTTTTTATTCGACCCGGCTATCGGTTTCAGGTTGTTGACATGCTGATTACGAATTTTCATCTGCCGCGCTCTACCCTGATTGTNCTNGTGAGTGCCTTTGCGGGAATGCAGCGGATCCGTGAAGCCTATGCTCATGCGGTTGAAAGCCGTTATCGATTTTTCAGTTATGGTGATGCCATGCTTCTTGAATCCCGGGCACCCGAATGANATACACACTGAGTCATACCGATGGCAACGCCCGGCGGGGTCAGATCAACACGACCCGGGGCTTTATCGATACTCCAGCGTTTATGCCGGTCGGGACCGTCGGTTCAGTTCGGTCAGTCAGTCCCGACGAGGTAGCNTCCACCGGAGCGCAAATCGTCCTGGGAAACACCTTTCATCTGATGCTGAGGCCCGGGACTGANATCATCAACCTGCATGGAAGTCTTCATGATTTCATGGGATGGGCCGGTCCGATCCTCACTGACTCCGGAGGCTTTCAGGTCTGGAGTCTGGCCAAGAAGAAAGATATCAAAGAGGATGGCGTNACTTTNCGTTCGCCGGTGGATGGATCTAGTGTTTTTCTCNGTCCAGAGACATCCATGCNGGTGCAAAGAGCGTTGGGCTCAGACATNGTNATGTGCTTTGATGAATGCACCGACTATCCCGCAACCGTTGACCAGGCACGNGAGTCCATGGCGTTGTCNCTTCGTTGGGCAGAGCGCTGTCGGAACTACTCGCTTGCCCCCGANCAGGCCCTTTTCGGGATTGCCCAGGGCGGCATGCATGAAGCNCTCCGACTGGAAGCGCTTGAGCGTCTGCAGGAGATTGGTTTTGATGGTTATGCGCTTGGGGGGCTTTCTGTCGGTGAGCCCAAAGAGGATATGCTGAGAATACTGGGTGCCGTGACTCCCGCCATGCCAACCGATCAGCCGCGGTATCTTATGGGTGTGGGTAAGCCTGAAGACTTGCTTGCTGGTGTGGCGTGCGGCATTGATATGTTCGACTGCGTTCTGCCGACTCGAAACGCCCGCAACGGCTGGCTATACACCCGGCGCGGCATCGTACGGTTAAAAAATGCGGTCAATCGTGACGACACCCGACCAGTGGACCCGGACTGCCCATGCCCAGGCTGCAGGCAGTTCAGCCGAGCCTACCTGCGTCATCTGCACGTCACTGGCGAACTACTGGGTCCAAGACTGTGTACATTGCATAATCTGGTCTTTTTCCAGACGCTGATGTCGGATATCCGTGATGCCATCGCTGCCGGGCGCTTTCAAGCCTTTGCTGCCGAATTTATGGCGGTTTTCGGCGGTCAAAACGCCAATGTCGTATAATCGCGCGCCTTTCTACGTCCTGAATTAAGAGGGAGCAAAATGGATTTCCTGATTTCCGACGCTTTTGCCCAGGCCGGGGGAGACGCAGGCGGAAGCTTGTTCAGTCTCCTGCCCCTGGTCGTCATTTTTGTCCTTTTCTATTTTTTGCTGATCCGTCCTCAGCAAAAGCGCGCAAAGCAGCATAAGGAGATGGTCGCGGCATTGGCTAAAGGGGAAGAGGTGGTCACCAACGGCGGTCTTTTGGGGAAGGTGATAGAGGTCGATGACAACTTTATTACCGTCGAAATCTCCAGTGGACTGAACGTTAAGGTGCAAAGACAAGCCGTCTCGCAGGTCATGCCCAAGGGCACCTATTAAATCGATGCGCAATCATACGCCGTGGTGGAAATGGCTGGTCATTGCGGTGGTTATCCTGCCAGGCGCGTTTTACGCGCTGCCGAACCTTTTTGGTGATGATCCGGGCATTCAGTTGCGCGGGGCGCGTGGGGGGAGTCTCGGAGCGAGTCAGTTCGAGCAGGTACAAAAAGTACTGGATGAGGCGGGCCTTGGGTACGACTCGCTGGTGCTCGACGATTCGGGAATTCGTATTCGGTTTCCCACTACAGATGCCCAGTTGCAAGCCCGTGACATGCTGGAGGTACGGCTTCCAGTAGGCTACACCATTGCGCTGACGCTGCTGCCAGCAGCGCCAGATTGGCTATCCGGGCTCGGTGCGCTGCCCATGTATCTCGGCCTCGATCTTCGCGGCGGTGTCCACTTCCTCCTTGAGGTCGATATGGAGTCTGCCCAACGCCGCGCGGAGGATCGGTATGTTACGGATCTGCGTTCGACGCTTCGGGAGGCCAAGATTCGTTACCGAGGTATCGCCCGCGATACCTCGGGGGGCATTACNGTTACCCTCCGTTCTGCAGAGTCGGCTGAGGCCGCGTTGAAAACCATTCGTGCGGCACTTCCCGGNNTGGACGTGACAGGGGGAAAAGAAGGGTCCGAAGAGGTTCTTCGCGCAAACCTTGCGCAAACGGAGATCGATCAACTGTTCAAGTTTGCTCTTGAACAGAACATCACAGCACTTCGCAACCGGGTTGACGAGTTGGGTGTCGCAGAACCCGTGGTTCAGCGCCAAGGCGACCGCAGGATTGTAGTGCAGCTCCCGGGCGTACAGGACACGGCGCGCGCAAAACGTATTCTCGGTCGTACCGCCACGCTTGAGATGATGATGGTGGATGAGGAGCACAGCCTAGAAGCTGCGGTGGGGGGCAAAGTGCCACCGGGGTCCAAGATTTACCGATTTCGTGATCAGCGACCAATCCTCCTCGAGAAACGGGTGATCTATTCGGGGGAGAACATTGTCGATGCCGCAGCGAGCATCGACACCCAAAGTGGTGGGGCGATCGTCAGTATTACGCTGGATGCGATCGGGGCGAGGATCAATCAGAAAATTACAGGGAAAAATATCGGCAAGCGNATGGCGGTGNTGTATATCGAGAACCGCTCCACCATCCGGACGGATGCCGACGGGTTACCCCTGAAGAACGATCAGGGCAGGCTGGTGCGAACNCAACAGCGGATCGAGGAAGTGATTACGGCTCCGGTTATCCGCGATCAACTCGGCAAGCGCTTTCAGATCGAAGGATTAGACAGCGTTATGGAAGCTCAGGATTTGGCGCTAATGCTCCGTGCGGGGTCGTTAGCAGCGCCAGTCGAGATTATCGAGGAGCGAACGGTCGGTCCGAGCCTGGGTCAGGCAAATATCGATCAGGGATTCCGGTCCGTGATGGTGGGTTTTATCCTGGTGCTCATTTTCATGGCAATCTACTATCGGGTGTTTGGTCTTTTTGCGAATGTTGCGCTCGCGCTCAACCTTGTCCTGATTGTCGCTGTGCTTTCCATGCTGCAGGCGACCTTGACGTTGCCTGGCGTGGCCGGGATTGTGTTGACTGTGGGTATGGCTGTGGATGCAAACGTGTTGATCTTCGAGCGTATTCGTGAAGAGATTCAAAATGGCGCCACTCCTCAGGCGAGTATTCACACCGGATATGAACGGGCCCTGTCGACTATCGTCGACGCCAACGTTACTACTTTGATTGCGGCAATTGTCCTGTTTAATTTTGGGACCGGGCCTATAAAAGGATTCGCGGTGACGCTGAGTATCGGAATCATTACTTCTATGTTTACTGCGATCATTCTTACCCGTGCTTTGGTCAACTTCCTTTATGGTGGAAAGCGNCTTAANCGGTTGGCAATTTGACGGCTAAANCAATGCGGATTTTNAAACAGGTCACCCAGTTCGATTTTCTCGGTAAACGTCGAGGTGCTTGGGTGTTATCGCTCGTGCTGCTCGTCGCAAGTCTCGGATCTTTGGGTCTTCGCGGTCTCAACTTCGGAATCGATTTCACCGGCGGGACCTTGGTGGAACTTGAATACACCGAATCGGCTAACCCCGTTACGGTGCGTACCGTTCTGAGGGACGCCGGAATCGATGACGCTGTCGTCCAGTACTTTGGGACCTCTCGGGATATCCTTGTGCGGCTGCCAGTCCGCGCAGGCCAGGCAGCCTCTGAACAAAGTAGTGATGTCGTCGGTGCGTTGAGAAGCGCTGTCGGAGAGACTTTGGCCGAAGGCGTGCAGGGNAGTCTGCAGCAGTGTACGACGGCGGATGGAAGTATTANGGATTGCCAGGTGCAGATGCGTCGGGTGGAGTTTGTCGGTCCGCAGGTCGGCGGCGAGCTCACGGAGAAGGGTGGGCTGGCGATGCTCTACGCGTTAATCGGCATCCTGGTTTACGTTGCGTTCAGGTTTGAATGGCGTTTTGCAGTCGGTGCGGTAATTGCGCTGGTGCACGATGTGTTGATCACGCTAGGCGTATTTTCCATGCTGGCAATCGAGTTCTCCCTGCCGGTGCTCGCGGCTGTGCTCGCGGTGATCGGTTATTCACTGAACGACACTATTGTTGTTTTTGACCGGATTCGCGACAACTTCCGCAAGATGCGAAAAGGCACCGTGCTTCAGATCATGAACCGCTCGGTNAACGAGACNCTACCGCGGACGGTATTGACGTCGGTGACCACGTTACTAGTCGTGCTGACCTTGTTGCTNGCCGGGGGCGAGATCATCAAGGGATTTGCGATTGCGCTGCTGATTGGNGTTCTAATCGGTACGTATTCCTCAATCTTTGTCGCCAGCCCAACCGTGTTGGTTCTGGGGATTTCGAGAGAGGATATGCTCCCGGTTGCCAAAGAAGGCGCAGAAGTGGAGGGCGACTCGGCTCCTTAGGCCTGTTGCAGCGCTCCAAAGGCCTCCCATGCGTTGCCCTGCCTGCTCCAGTGACGATACCCGGGTGATTGACTCCCGTTTGGGGGACGCGGGCGCCACTGTGCGACGTCGGCGTGAATGCCAAGCCTGCAGTCATCGGTTTACGACTTTTGAGCGTTTTGAGCGCGAGCAGCCACGAGTGATCAAAAGCGATGGGAGACGTGAACCGTGGGACGAGCAAAAACTGCGGCGGGGTTTGCTGCGCGCGCTGGAGAAGCGCCCAGTGGGACTGGATCAGATTGACGCGTTGATCAACAGTGTGAGTCGCGAGATTCAGCTGAACGGCGAACCGGAAGTTCGATCTGCCGTGATCGGTGAAATCGTAATGAATCTGCTCCCGGAGATCGACGAGATTGCTTATGTGCGGTACGCCTCCGTCTATCGAAGTTTTGAGGACGTCGCCGCTTTTAGTAAAGAGATTGATCGATTGCGCAAAGATCGTAAAACNTCAACGAATGTGACACAACTGTCACTGCTGGCTGAGCCCGGAGCCGGAAGAAAACGATGACGACCATTACCCTGTCGGATCGAGATCATCGTTTCGTCGCGCGCGCCGTCGNTCTTGCGCGAAACGGTCTGTATACAACCAAGCCTAACCCTCGGGTCGGGTGTGTCGTCGTTCAGGATGNGCAGATTGTCGGAGANGGATGGCACGAACGGGCNGGCGANGCACANGCNGAGNTNCNCGCCCTGTCGGTGGCGGGTACCCGNGCGAAAGGCGCGGAGGTTTTTGTCAGTCTGGAACCCTGTGCGCACACGGGACGTACGGATCCTTGCGNAGATGCGCTGGTCAAGGCTGGCGTAAAGCGGGTCGTGGCGGCGATGGTCGATCCCAACCCGCAGGTCGCCGGCANAGGGCTTGAATTACTNAAGTCTGCAGGAATTGACGTGCAGGTCTCTCAGGATGACTGCGGGGCGGGTGACCTGAACGCTGGGTTTTGCCAGCGCGTGGTGGGGGGNAGGCCTCTGGTCAGACTAAAGCTTGCTGCCACACTGGACGGTAGAACCGCGGCCAATGACGGCACCAGCCAATGGATCACAGGCGAGGAGGCTCGCGCCGATGTGCATCAAATGCGGGCAAGAAGTTGCGCCATTGTTACCGGGATTGGCACGGTGAGAGAAGATGACCCTCGCCTTAATGCGCGTATTGATGGGCAGGTGGTNCAACCGTTGCGGGTAGTGCTGGATGGAAATGGTCAGCTTGATCCGGGAGCCCGGTTGTTTTCTGAAACGGGGGATGTCCTTATCGTGACAAGTCGCGAAGACGATGAAGGATTCGACTTTGACGCTAGGACAGAACAGATCTGTCTGACTGGAGAGGATGGCCGGGTAGATATTNCAGCGGTGCTGGATCTTCTTGCAGAGCGGTCGTGTAATGAGGTCCTGGTTGAAGCAGGCGCGGGCGTCGCGGGCGCCTTTGTTTCGCGTGGACTGGTTGATGAGCTTTGGGTATACCAGTCTCCTGATATGCTNGGATCCGGAGGTCGGGGTATGTTTGTCATGCGTGGCATCCGGTCGATCAACGACCGCGTCGCATTCGAACTTAAAGACGTTTGCAGGATCGGACGGGATGTGCGTCTCATTTATACGCCCTCANCGGATGGGGTGTGATGTTTACCGGAATCGTACAAGATGTAGGAACCATTGAATCGGTCGAGTTCCGTGAGGGTGACCTTGTTGCCCGGATCAAAACTGGGGCGCTGCACACGGACCTGGTTCAGATAGGCGATAGCATTGCCGTGTCCGGGGTCTGCTTGACGGCGGTACGGATAGAGGTGGGTTGTCTGTTTTTCGATGTGTCGAAAGAAACACTTTCACGGACATTGCTTGAGAATTGGCAAACAGGCCAGGGTGTTAACCTCGAGCTTGCCATGACCGCCCAGGACCGATTTGGAGGCCATCTTGTCAGCGGGCATGTCGATGGGGTGGTAACCTTGATNGAGACTGAAGCGTCGGCAAGATCCACCCGTCTGCGCTTTGAAGGGCCGCGCGATGTCGCACCTTTCATCGCGGAAAAAGGATCCGTCACGCTCGACGGAGTCAGCCTAACGGTGAATGACGTCGCCGACCATGAAGATGCGGTATGTTTCAATGTGAACCTTGTTCCGCACACCCTGAACGTAACGACGCTCGGCGAGTTGGCGGTGGCGGACCGAGCGCATATCGAGGTCGATCTGGTGGCTCGGTATCTAAAGCGTTTACAGGACTGTGATTAAAGGTGCCCAATCAGGTGTTTCGATCCATGAAAGTGAGCCCATGATGACTGCCATCACCGTAATCTCAACTGCAATGCGAAGGAGTATTGTTCAGTAATGGCCCAAACACATCCAGGCGCCGGTGTTAGCCCAATTGAGGAGGTGCTCGAGGATTANCGGGAAGGGAAAATGGTTATCCTGGTGGATGACGAGGATCGTGAGAACGAAGGGGATCTCGTCATCGGTGCTGGGTTTGTAACGGCAGAGGACATTAACTTCATGGCCGCACAAGGCCGGGGTTTAATCTGCCTGACCTTGACTGAAGAGCGGTGCCAGCATCTTAAGCTGCCATTGATGGTGAACGACAACAACGCGCGCTACTCGACGAACTTTACAGTCTCGATCGAAGCTGCCGATGGCGTCAGTACCGGNATCTCTGCAGCCGACCGTGCTCACACTATCCGCACCGCGGTGAATGAAAACTCGACCGGCGAGGATATNGTGAGCCCAGGACACGTTTTTCCGATTATGGCTCAGCCCGGGGGGGTGTTGACCCGTGCAGGGCATACCGAAGCCGGGGTCGATCTTGCCCGTCTTACCGGGATTGAGCCTGCCAGTGTGATCTGTGAAATTCTTAATCCGGATGGGACGATGGCGAGACTCCCTGATCTCCTCGAGTTTAGCCGTAAGCATGGCCTCAAGCTCGGTACGATTGCTGATCTGATTCGTTTCCGTATGCGCACAGAGCCAACGGTTTGGCGCGTATCAGAAAATATCGTCAATACGCGGCACGGTGAATTCCGCGCCGTCATTTACGAGGATGGCGAGCTCAAACAGGTCCACATGGCGCTGGTGCATGGCACNGTNGAGCCGGANACCCCCGCGGTCGTNNGGGTCCACACGCATCGCGGCGCTTTCGACATGTTGTCTGAGGCCCGCGAAGCGCAGAGCTGGAGTGTTGATGCGGCGCTTGCAAGAATCTCCTCAGAGTCCTGCGGTGTGTTGGTGCTTTTAACTTATTCNGAGGATGCGGCCCACCTGGATCGTCGGGTTCGCGGCGAGACCGNCAGCGATGGAAAGGAGCGGGANCTGCGCATGCTGGGCGCAGGCAGCCAGATTCTTTCAGACCTCGGCGCNGGCAAGGTGCGCGTTNTGGGGACACCGCTTCGGACGCATGCGCTATCCGGTTTTGGGCTGGAGGTGCTTGAGTACCTGTCCGGCCCTGAGGAAAGTTGATGTGGCTTCGGTAAGCCGTCATCTGGCGCGCCGGTGCGCTGCCCAGGCGTTGTACCAGTGGATGGTGACTGGGCAGCCTACGACTGAGATTGAGCCCGGATTTATTAGTGATGACGCACTGGACGATTCGGATATCGCCTATTTCCGGCATCTGATCGGTGAAGTGCCTGAGCGACGCGAAGCTCTTGAAGAGCGACTTCATGCGCTAATTGACCGTCCGCTGAGTCAGTTGGACCCGGTGGAGCGGGCGATTATTCTTATCGGCGCCTACGAGATTCTGTTCCGTCCGGATATTCCGAACGTCGTTGCGATCAATGAAGCNGTCGACATGGCGCATCTTTTCGGCGCGAAGGATAGCTATAAATTCGTCAATGGCGTACTGGANCGTCTNGCCAGCGAACGGGGTNGTGTCCAACACTGAGCACTCCGATGGACGAGTTCGAGTTGATTGACCGCATCTTCCATCGGCCGGAGAACCTTAAGNCATGGGTAGANGTCGGNATCGGCGANGACGGCGCAGTTCTGCAGCCGTCTCCCGGCAAACAGAGTGTCGTGGTTATGGATACGTTGGTGAACGGAACTCATTTCCTGGATAGTCAACCCGCTGACTCGGTCGGCCATCGCGCTCTGGCAGTAAATTTGAGCGATGTCGTTGCGATGGGCGCAAGCCCTCGTTGGGCAACACTGAGTCTTACGATTCCCGAATTTGACCGTGGTTGGCTGGATGGGTTCGCGAGGGGATTTTTTCAATTGGCCCATGAGCACGAAGTAGCATTNGTGGGGGGTGATACCACGGCGGGGCCACTGGCGGCGTCAGTTACAGTAGGTGGCGAAGTCGACCCGGGCCAGGTGTTACGACGAGGCGGGGCCTGGCCGGGCGATCTGATTTTCCTGAGCGGAAGAATTGGGGGCGCCGCAGCAGCTCTGTCATCAACACAAGCCTATGCGGACCCCGTACTCCAAAACGCTCTGCTGTACCCGCAACCACCCGTTGCTCTTGGCCGAGCGCTCGGTGCGCTTGCCCATAGCGCCATCGACCTGTCCGATGGGCTACTGGCAGATCTTGGTCATGTCTTGAAGGCAAGTGGAAACCGGGGAGCACAGATCCAGCCGGATCAGGTGCCATTGTTCGAGGCCTCGGTCGCGCTGCTGGGTTCCTCCCGCGCGCTCGAACTCGCGCTGGGCGGAGGGGATGACTATGAACTCTGTTTCACTGCGCCAGAAGAACGGTATCAGGAGGTTAACGCCATCGGCGGTCAGTTAGGCCGTGATATTTTCTGTATCGGNCGGGTTACCGAGGAAGGTGGCTGCCAAGTCGAGGGAGGACCGGCGAACCTTAAAGAACTTTCACGCGGATATCAGCATACCTGGACGGGATGAGTGAAACGAAGATAACGCAACCCAGGGCAAGGCAGGTAATCTTGCTCTTGGGTCAGGGCTTTGGATTGGGCCGCATTCCCTTTGCGCCCGGCACCTTTGGAACCCTTCCGGGTCTANTACTCGCTTGGTTCTGCTGGCAGACTCCAAACGGAATTNATCTGGCTGTTACAGCAGTNGTTTTGCTANCTGCTATCTGGATCGCCGGCCGTAGCGCANAAATGCTAGGTGTCGCCGACGACCCGCGGATCGTGATCGATGAAATAGCNGGTGTACTAGTAGCTTTTGTTCTGGTGCCGCCGAGCGGCCTTGCACTGGTGATCGGGTTCTGTGTTTTTCGGTTACTCGACATCGCCAANCCCCCNCCGATCTCAACTGTGGACCGGCGGGTCAAGGGGGGTNTTGGAATAGTGCTCGACGATGTGCTGGCCGGTATCGGCACGAACCTGATACTACAGCTGTTGTTTCGGGTTCTGCACCTCGGCGCGTGACTCGACGCGTTGCGCGTTTTTAACGGAACACCGGGTGCGTGTGTTAGCGCTGCAGATGTTCGAGCTTCCCCGAGACTTCCTTCCAGTCGTCGGCATCGTCAGGAGCCGGCTTCATCTCTGTAATGACGGGCCACTGCTGGGAAAGTTCGGCGTTCAGGGCGAGGAATTCCATCTGATCCTCAGGTATATCTTCCTCCGCATAGATTGCATTCACGGGGCACTCCGGCTCACACAGGCTGCAGTCGATGCATTCTTCCGGATCGATGACCAGGAAATTTGGCCCTTCATGAAAACAATCAACGGGGCAGACCTCCACGCAGTCGGTGTACTTGCATCGAATACATGAGTCGCTCACTATGTAGGTCATCTATGTCCTCCAAGGATCGGTGGCAGGGTGAACCATCCGGNTCCATTTTAGGTAGTGTTAGTANAAANATAAACAATCAGGGAGCGCTTCGCGCGACAATTTTTCTNAACTCTTCAAAAATAAGTGGGTTTGCGGAAACCAGATTACCGCTTTCAAGGAAATCTTGACCACCCGAAACATCAGCCACTAGACCGCCGGCTTCACGGATCAAAAGAGCCCCGGCCGCCATATCCCAGGGTTTGAGACCAAACTCCCAGAAGCCATCGAGTCGTCCCGCCGCGACATAGGCGAGGTCCAGCGCTGCCGCTCCAGCTCGGCGGATACCCGAGGTTTTTGGTAGGAGGCTCTGAAAACTGCGCATCCACGGCTCGATGATTCCAAGATCCCGGAACGGAAAACCCGTACCGAGTAACGACGGGGCAAGTTTACGGGTTGTACTGACACGGATACGCTTACCGTTCAGTTGCGCCCCTTCTCCTCGACTCGCGGTGAACATCTCGTCATGCAGTGGATCGTAGACCACACCGTGTTCCAGAACNCCCGCCCGTTTGACCGCTACCGACACTGCGAACATCGGAAAGCCATGAAGGAAGTTGGTGGTCCCGTCCAGGGGGTCAATTATCCAGGTGTACTCTGACCCCTCTCGTTCACCGCTTTCTTCCGCAATAATGCCGTGATCGGGATAGGCGCGAGTCAGAACATCGAGTACGGCCCGCTCGGCTTCAACATCTGCCTGACTGACGTAGTCGTTTCTGCCCTTGGAGGAGTACTCCAGTCGATCCAGCTGATTGAAGTACATTAAAATGACACGTCCACCTTCTCGGACGGATCGTACGGCAGTATGCAGCATGGGGTGCATGGTAAGAACATGGCTCCGGGTTTGAGATGCGACAATCGCGTGGGTCAGCCAGTGTCGTCACTGGTCCCTACTCATCCGCTNTGAACTTTATTGAAACCCACTACCAAGCAGGGATCGAAGGGTATCTTGCGGATGCGGATTGTAGCGCAAGCGCAGCAAGGAAGGGTCTGCGGGCGATGAGGCGATAGGTAAAGGTATAGGCAATGAGTTTACGGATCATTATGGTAGAAACCACGCACCCGGGTAACATCGGGGCGACTGCGAGGGTTATGGCAAATATGGGGCTCTCAGAATTGTGCTTGGTGAGTCCCCGCAGTTTCCCAGATCCCGCGGCCACCGCCCGAGCGGCAGGTGCTGACGACATCCTCGAGCTGGCGAAGAAATATGAAAGCCTGGAGAGTGCTGTGGCTGACTGTGGATGTGTTATCGGCGCTACCGCACGGCGACGTTCACTGGCATCGCCCCTGCTGGATAGTGANCAGGCGGCGGTACGGCTGGTGAGAGAGTCTCAGACCACGACTTGCGCGCTGGTCTTTGGCCCTGAGGCTTCAGGTCTTTCTAACGCGCATCTAGATCTTTGTCATGCACACCTTCGGATTGACGTCGAGGAGGCATTTCCCTCCCTGAACGTCGCCACTGCTATTGCGGTGATGGCTTATGAATTTCGAAAACAGTCGGAACATTCGGTTCCACTCGTTACCGATCGACAGGGGAAAGAAGAGACCTTAATGACAATGGGGGAATTTGATCACTTGATCAAGCACTTTGAGCAGGTGCTACACCAAACTGAGTTTCTTGCTGGACCGCGCATACGGTTAGTCCGGAAGTTGCGCCGATTGTTGTTGCATGGGGTCCAGTCCACTCAGGAGNTCAACATTCTAAGGGGAGTGTTGACCTCACTTGAGCGCGCACTAGAAATTCCTCCCAAGGATGAGTCGGACAACAAAAAGACGCCAACATGTTAAAATACCAGCAGNAAAACTGCCGTTAAACNAATTCCAGAAATAGGTTAGTAAGGTATGGCGATCACCCTGACAGAATCCGCGGCCCGCCGGGTCTCGGATCATCTTGAGTCCAGAGGGCATGGAGAGGGGCTGCGCCTCGCGGTAAAGACAACCGGTTGCTCGGGACTCGCCTATGTCGTCGATTTCGCAGACAAGATTAGCGGTGATGATCAGGTGTTCACCAGTCGTGGGGTGAATGTTGTCGTTGACGGTGAGAGTATCAAGTACATCGACGGCACAGAAATCGACTTCGCATCGGATGGATTTTCTACGGCATTCCGTTTCAAGAACCCCAATGTGGTGGATGAATGCGGTTGCGGTGAAAGTTTCACCGTAAACTCTTCTTAGGTGNCNTCTCTGGNACCCCTCGCGCCCGACTCCGGGACGAGTGAGGCAGGTCTNTCCGGGNTNCCCGGGCGGGCAGCNGTCGCAACGCTCGGTTGCAAGATCAACAGTGTTGAGTCGGCGGCCATGGCGCAGAATCTCTCAAGAGACCACTGGAAGATCGTGGNCCCGACNGAATACGCCGATCTTTATATCATCAACTCCTGCACGGTGACGGCAGAGGCTGACCGTCAGACCCGCCAGGCAGTTCGNCGTGCTCTGAGGCAAAACCCGCTCGCGCATGTGGTGGTAACGGGTTGCTATGCGCAAAACCAGGCTCAGGCGTGCGCCGAGATTCCCGGGGTCTCGCTCGTGCTTGGTAACGACCACAAACAGACCGTCGCCAAGTTCGTAATGGCGCTAAAAAAACCGGGTTCTCAGGAACAAGTCCCCGTAAAGGTAGATCGCTTGACGAGCCTTCCAGGCGGATTACTAAACGGCTTCGATTCGCGCTCGAGGGCGTTTGTTCAAGTGCAGCAGGGGTGCGATCAGTCTTGCACTTTCTGCGTAATTCNCCGAGCAAGAGGTCCAAGCCGGTCGTTTAACGAAGCGCATATTCTTCGGCAAATCCGCACCTTTGTTGACTCGGGATTTCGTGAGGTCGTGATCTGTGGGGTAGATCTGGGAAGTTACGCGGCCGATCGGACGGGGGAGTATTCCGACCTTCCCTTGACGTCGTTGCTTGGGAAAATCGTCGATCTGCCTGGCTCGTTCCGGGTGAGATTGAGTTCCATAGATCCCGTACATCTCACCGATGATCTTTTGGAGGCCTTGTCAGNGTCGGACCGCTTCTGTCCTTATCTGCACGTTTCCATACAAAGTGGNAGCACNTTGATCCTGAAGCGCATGAAANGACGNTATGACCGGGAATTTCTCCTCGACCGNCTTTTCGCTGCNCGNNAGCGCATTGANGGTCTTGTGCTNGGGGCGGATGTGATGGCNGGATTTCCGACGGAATCAGAACAGGATTATGCCGACACNCTGGATGTNATCAATCGGGCGCAAATTATTTACCCCCATGTCTTCTGTTTTTCTGNCAGGCCCGGAACTCCGGCTGCCAGGATCCCCCGCCAGGTCCCGCGGCTCGAGCGCCGCAGACGCGCCGCCATGATGCGAAGTGCGGGCGAGAAACTGCGGCGGAAGGCGCTTAAGGAGATGGTAGGCCAGCAGGCGTCCCTGATCGTGGAGCGTCCCGATGTCGGAGATAAACCCGCCGCGTATCACGGAAGACTGGCGAACTACATGCCCGTCAGACTTGAAGACCCCCAAAANGCGCTTGCGTCAGAGATTCTCGTCCAGATTCGCGNCGTNNNTGNCGATGTTCTCATTGCCCGGGTCTCGCCCTCGGAATAAAATCNCCCCTCACCCTAGGANGGCNGTCANCTGCTGCCAGCGAACTCTGGTTGCGTTCCCGTTTGGGANCGCGAGTTGGNGGCTGNGCCATCCCGATTGAACNTTATCCNCTGAACCTGGAGAACCTGAATGAGCATCGAAAGAACCTTTTCGATCGTCAAGCCTGATGCGGTCCGACGGAACCTGATTGGAAAAATTTATGAACGCTTTGAGTCAGGAGGGTTGCGGATCGTAGCGGCACGTATGATTCATTTGACCCGATCTCAGGCCCAGGAGTTCTATGCGGTGCACCGGGAACGCCCATTTTATGATGATCTGGTGGAATACATGATATCTGGGCCGGTCATGGTTCAGGTATTAGAAGGAGAGAATGCGATTGCCCGCAACCGTGAAATCATGGGCGCCACCAATCCAGCGGACGCGGCGCCCGGAACGATTCGCGCTGACTTNGCTGAATCTGTTGAGGCAAATGCNGCCCATGGCTCCGATGGATCAGANACGGCTAAAGAAGAGATCGCTTTCTTCTTCGACGACAGCGATCTCTGCGAAAGGGCTGACTGAACCGGTCAGGATGATTGTGTCAGAGCCTAAGAATCTTCTGGGACTGGATCGGTCTGCGCTACAGGATTACTTTGTATCGCTGGGTGAAAAAGCCTTCCACGCCCGTCAGGTGCTGCAGTGGGTTTACCAGAGAGGCGTTACCGACTTTTCTGAGATGACTGACCTGCGCNTGTCTTTGCGACAGACGCTGTCTGAGTGTGCGGTGATCAGTCTACCGGAAGTCGTCCGGGCGCAGCACTCGGAAGATGGAACCCGAAAATGGCTGTTCCGACTGGCAGATGGCAATTCCATNGAGACGGTGTTCATTCCCGAGGAGGATCGGGGGACCCTGTGTATCTCGTCTCAGGCAGGCTGTATCCTGACGTGCAGTTTTTGCGCCACAGCCCGGCAGGGTTTCAGTCGCAACCTGTCTGCAAGTGAGATTATTGGACAACTGCTGCTTGCGGACCGATTACTAAAGAACGATGGCTTGGGTAGCAGGCCGGTCTCTAATGTTGTGATGATGGGAATGGGGGAGCCCCTGTTGAACTATGATTCAGTTGTCAGCGCNATGCGGCTNATGCTGGATGATCTTTCCTTCGGATTGTCTCGTCGTCGGGTCACGTTGAGCACGGCTGGTGTGGTGCCAGCGATGGATAAGCTCGCTGAAGACTGCCCGGTGAGCCTTGCCGTCTCCTTGCATGCGGTTCGAGATTCGGTGAGAGATGAACTGGTNCCCTTAAACCGGAAATACCCGATTANCGTCTTGCTGGACGCCTGCCGNAGATTTCTGCACAACGACAATCGACGGCGGATCACATTCGAATATGTGATGCTGGCAGGTGTAAACGATTCAATCGACGACGCAAGAATGCTCGCTTCACTGCTTCAGGGAATTCCATCGAAAGTCAATCTTATTCCGTTCAACCCCGTCCAGGGCGTGAAGTACGCGTGCGCTGATGCTGGCGCGATAGACCAGTTTCGGAGCCAGTTGATTTCCAGTGGACTGACGACGATTACCCGCAAAACCCGGGGCGCAGATATTGCGGCGGCGTGCGGCCAACTCGCCGGTGAAGTCCAAGACCGGACACATAGAAGTAGCCGGTTAGCCAGAAAGGTGTCTTGACNATGCGGCGGCTCGGAATCCTGTTGCTTGCCTTGACGATTGCAGGATGCGTTCCGCTCTGGGAAGACCAGCCTGGTTGGGAGGCCAGCCAACGTGTCGAGTTGTATACCCGCCTGGGTCTTGAGTACATGGCACAGAATCGATTGGCGTCCGCCCTTGAGGCGATGAACGATGCCTTAGCGATTGCCCCTGACGATTCAACGGCNAACCACGCCATGGCCCTGCTCAAGCTGCGTCTCGGTGAGACGGTGGATGCTGAAGCCCATTTCCGCCAGGCACTTATCAATGACTCTGGGAACGTGGGTGCCCGTAATGACTATGGCAGTTATCTTTGCGAAAAAGGAAGTTGGGCGGAAGGGGCCTTGCAGTTCCGAANGGCAAAAGAGGATCCTTTNAATACACAACCCTATGTAAGCCAGTACGGCCTNGGGGTCTGCTTGATGAAGGCGGGCGATTTGATGGNAGCGCGTGAGGAACTTCGCGCTGCATTGCTCGTAGAACCGGACAACATNGCANTGCTCTACCAATCGGCGCTGGTGAGTTATCGCTTGGGNGAATACCTCTCTGCCCGGGCGTTTCTTGAGCGAATGTTCGGTACTGGCACTGCATCTGCCGAAGGCCTCTTGCTTGCGGTCTATACTGAGCGCAAACTTGGTGCTGATAGTCTTGCAGCGGAATATGCAGCTAAGCTTCGATGGTCCTACCCGGGCAGTGAGCAAATCCGCCAACTGGATGGACTGATGAGTGATAACGCCGATGGTTGAGTCTGCTGACGGGCCAAATGCCAGCCCCGGCGAAATACTCCGTGGCGCGCGNGAACTCTACGGTTGGAGTTTGGATGAGGTTGCCGCCGAACTGAATTTGTTGCCCGANGTNGTNGAGGCGCTTGAGGCGGATNACTACCGCGACATTGCCGGATGGACCTATGCCGTGGGTTATCTGCGTAACTACGCCCGGCTTGCGGGTGTTTCCATAGATCAGGCGATCGNTGACCGTCAGGACTTGCTACCTCCCAGAGAGGATGGTCNCGGCACCATGACGGAGGGNACTTCCCACCGGCCTCAGCCGGTGCCGATTCAGTATCGCTGGGTGGTTACCGNCGTTGTGTTGCTGTTGGTGATCGGAGGNTTGTANGCAGCGTTCCTCAATCGNGCTAGCGATGTTGAACGACTACGGGTAGATCTGGCTGAAGAGAGCAGGTCTCAAGAAGATGCCGAAACGGAAGCATCTGACGCAATAGCGGTAACCGAGAAACCGGAAGAAGCCCTGGCGCAGCCTGCGCTTGCCGTGACGTTGACAACAACTGATGGAGACGACACCAAGGATTTAAAAGCGGCGACATCGGGCGTGACCACGATAGCGGAAGAAGAAAAGAGGTCCGAGGAGGGCTCCGCACCCCTGACCGAAGCGAAAACACTGGCGGATTCGTCAGCACCAGTTGCTGCCCAGTTAACGGCTTCTGGCGCCGAGCCTAATGAGAAGCCGGCAAAAACCAAAAAAGAAGAAAAAAAGGAAAAGAAGAAAACAATAACGGCCGCTGCCACGACGGCAAAAGTCTCAGAGCCGAAGGTAGAGAAAAAGTCTAAATCCGGCTCGAAATCTTCATCGTCATCAAAAACGAAGGCAGCGGAGAAAGCTTCCACCACAAAANCCAAACAACAGNCNGCCAACCAGAAACAGTCCTCGGCCGCGGTCCAACAACGCTTGTTGAACCCCGAATTCTCAACAGCGCTTTCGTCAACAGGAGATTCGGACGCAACTGCCACCACACTCCCTTTAACCTCAGACAGTCGTGGTATCACAGTGAAGGTTCAGGAAAATACTCACGTGGTCGTCTGGGATCGGGATAACGTTGAACTCTTTCGTCGTTATGTTGGTGGCGGAAAGGTCGTCAGTCTGTCGGGTAAACCCCCGTTTACACTCTTGGTGAGTTATCCCGAAGGGGCTACTGTGGTTTATGGTGGCCGGGAGTTCCGCATTCCTGTCGGAAAATCAGGACGCAACGCCAAAGTGCGAGTTGGGCGCTGATACCGTGGTGGACCATAAAGACGTACAGTCGGTTAGAGGCATGAACGACCTCTTGCCGGGCCAGGTAGAGTCATGGCAGCGGGTCGAAGTGGCTCTTCGGGAGGTCTCCCGTCGNTATGGGTACCGTGAGATNCGCACACCGATAGTTGAGNGAACAGAATTGTTTNGNCGCTCTATCGGGGANCAGACCGATATTGTCGAAAAAGAGATGTANACNTTTANTGACAATAACGGCGAAAGCCTAACGCTGAGACCGGAAGCAACGGCAAGTTGTGTTCGGGCAGGTAATGAACATGGACTACTCTACAACCAGACTCAGCGCCTCTGGTATGTTGGCCCGATGTTTCGGCATGAGCGGCCGCAGAAGGGCCGTTATCGGCAGTTCCACCAATTCGGCGTTGAGGCGCTGGGTTGGGCAGGGCCCGATATTGAAGCCGAGATAATCACGTTGGGAGAACGCCTCTGGCGGAGTCTTGGGATCCAAGGGCTCAGCCTTGAGATCAATACCCTCGGCTCGGTGAAGGCTCGAGCGACGTATCGGGATGCCTTGAGGGCTTATCTCTCGCGGCATGTCGATGCGTTGGACTCGGACAGCCAGAGACGCCTTGAACGCAATCCGCTGAGGATTCTCGACAGTAAGGATTCCGGGACCCAGGCGGTGCTCGCGGAAGCGCCAAGCCTCGCGGATTTCCTGGAAGATGCCGAGCGGGAGGGATTCGATCGTCTACAGCAGCTGTTGACGGTTATGGATATCCATTTTTCGATCAATCCCCGATTAGTGCGAGGGCTCGATTACTACACCGGGTTTGTTTTTGAATGGACCACCGATCAACTCGGCGCTCAGAGCGCAATCTGTGCCGGTGGTCGTTATGACGACNTGGTAGAACAGCTGGGNGGGCACTCCGTTCCTGCCGCAGGNTTTGCCTGTGGGTTGGAAAGACTGATTGAACTGGTAACTCTGCAGGACAAGGAGACTCCTATACAATCGCCCGTCGTATATCTTGCTGCATTGGGTGAGCGTGCGGAGCTTGATGCTGCACAGTGTGCCGAACGACTTCGNGATTCAAGCATCGACGTACAGATAAACTGCGGACAGGGAAATATCAAGAAACAGCTCCGTCGGGCCGATAACAGCGGNGCTGCGATTGCGTTGATTCTTGATCAAGAAACAGCTGAAACAGCCATGATTAAAGTGAAGCCTCTGCGTGGTCAGGGAGACCAGACTATGGTTTCCAGTGAGCAGTTGCTTGCAACTGTCCGGACCTATTTAGAAAAATCTGATTGAACGAGAGCATCGATGAAGCGAGAACAACCTGACTCCAAACTACACATTGCGCATGATGACGAAACCGAGAAGTTGCGGGATTGGTGGAAGCGCAACGGTACCGGGATCATAGCCGGAGTTCTGATTGGTATTGGGAGTGTGGGCGGCATTCAGGGGTGGCGAATTTACCAGGATAGTCAGGGTGAGAAGGCATCCGCGTTGTATGAGAGGATGCTCGGTGCNGCTGGGAACCAGGAGACGGATNCNGCGNGTTCNNCTGCTTTAANGCTGTNGGCTGATCACAGCGACAGTGGNTANGCCGATATTGCGCGATTNATGCTTGCGAGGCTTGCNTTGGAATCTGGCGACAGTGAAGGGGCGAAGCGTGCGTTGAACGAGCTTCTGGAGTCGACCAGCGATCCCGTGATGCGGCAGGTGGCCCGTGTCAGGCTCGCAGTCATCGCCCTAAAAGACAGGGAGCCTGAAAAAATTCGGGATCTGGCCAAGGCCGAAGCGGGCGAGGGTTTCACCTCGCACTTTCAGGAACTGCTTGGCGATGCGTTGGTCGCAAACGGCGACCTCGANGGGGCGCAGCAGGCCTATCAGGAAGCTTTACAGGGGGTTACGCCAGATTCACAAGCAGGACAGTTGATTACNGCAAAACTGAACATGACCCGAAAGGGTGATGATGGGTAATGAAAATCCGGTTTGTATTGTTAGNTGCACTCGTCCTGTCGTTATCGGGTTGCGGCAAGAGCGCCATCCACTTCATGCGGGAGGGCGGCCCGGNCACCAAGGCGCCAAAGGTTGAGCAGACCGCTGCGCTGCGCAAGGTGTGGCGGCGTGATCTTGGAGCAGGGTACCGCAACAGTAACTTCCTGCTTACCCCGTCGATCCAGGATGGTCGAGTCTACGCGGCGGAACCGGGTGGTGATCTCTTGGCGCTTCACGCGGACACGGGGAAGGTTGTCTGGNAGCGTGACCTGGGCCAACCATTGGCGGCTGGGGTAGGGGTTTCCAAAGACCATATCGTGGTGGTAACTCGCGAAGGTGAGGTGGTCGCNTTGGACACTGAACAAGGCNAGATCCAGTGGCGNCNGAGGCTNGGGACAGANATACTGGCNCGACCCGTGCTGACGGGTCCACGCGTTTTGCTCCGNTCTGGCGANGGCCAGGTGATTGGGTTGGATCTNGATTCGGGAGACGTACTTTGGCGGGTTCGTCGTTCAGTCCCTGCGCTTACGGTCCGCGGCTTGTCTGCGCCTCTGGTTATAGATGACGTCGCATTGATCGGTTTCGCCAGCGGTAGAGTATCCGGAATCAACATCGACTCAGGTATGGAGTTATGGAGTGCACGTATCTTCCGAGCGCGCGGCAGTAATGAAGTGAATCGGTTGGTCGATATCGACTCGGACCCCTATCGGATAGGTGAACTGCTCGTGATCGCGGGATTTCAGGCTCAAGTCAGTGCGCTTTCGTTAACGACTCGGCAGATTGAATGGGATTCCAATCATTCGACGTTGCGTCCGCTGAGTTCCGTGGACGATACGCTTCTGCTGACTGCGGACGATGGGTCGGTAGTGGGTCTGGATGTTCGTTCAGGCGCTCAGCTATGGCAGATGAGCGCGTTGCGTGGCAGGGGCGTCAGTGGGCCATACGGGCTTGCAGAAACCGGTCTTGCGGTTGTTGGAGACTACAAGGGGCTGCTTTACCTGATTAATACTCAGTCGGGCAAACTCGTCGGTCGGAAAAAAGGCTCGGGAGGCGCCGTGTTGGGAATTTTTACCACGCAGGCCTCAAACCAGTTCATTACGCTTTCAGAGAACGGGGCCCTGACAGCCTGGTCAGTAGCAGACTGACCCCCTCTGGTCGGCAACCGGTACCGGGGTGACACCGATCATGATTCCTGTCGTTGCGCTCGTGGGTCGCCCTAACGTTGGCAAGTCAACGTTATTTAACCGCTTGACCCGGTCTCGCGAAGCCCTGGTGGATGACCAGCCCGGTGTCACTCGCGATCGACTTTACGGTGAGGGAGTTCATCGTGGGCGACGGTTTTTGCTAGTGGACACGGGTGGCCTGTCAGATGAAGTCGACGCGCTCAGCGCTGCGGTGCGCGAACAGGTGATGCAGGCATTGGCAGAGGCCGACGTCGTAGTGTTTTTACTGGATGCGCGGGAGGGACTGTCGGGCGCGGACGCCGAGATCGCTACCGATCTTCGCAAGGGTGAAACGCCTGTTGTTACCGCAGTGAACAAGGCGGAGGGTCTTGACCGGAACATTACCGCGAGTGAGTTTTTTGAACTGTCTCTGGGGATTCCGCAGGTTATTTCCGCAAAAACCGGACAGGGGGTCCCCGATTTTCTGGAGACCGTTATCGATACCCTGCCGGAAGGCCAGTTTGAGGCTAACCTCGCGGTAGGGAATCGGGTCGCGGTGGTGGGTAGGCCAAACGTCGGCAAATCGACTCTGGTGAACTGTCTCGCCGGCGAGCCGCGAATGATTGTTGCCGATCTCCCAGGCACGACTCGAGATAGTGTCGCCGTTCCGATTCAACGGGATGGGGACACTCTGCTGCTGCTGGATACCGCTGGTGTGCGCCGAAAGTCCCGTGTCCACGAAGCACTCGAGAAGTTTTCAGTGATCAAAACTTTGCAGGCGCTGGCTTCTGCACAGGCTGCGGTGCTGGTGCTCGATGCGAGAAATGGTGTCAGCGATCAGGATGCAACGATCGCTGGATTAATTGTCGAAACGGGCCGATCAATTGTCGTCGCCGTCAATAAATGGGATGGACTTGAAAGAAGGGATCGCAACGAGATTCGCCGCGAACTCTCCCGTAAATTGGACTTCCTGCCGGAAAANGAATGTGTGTTTATATCAGCGCTGCACGGTTCAGGACTTGGNGAGTTGACTAAAGCTATCCGGGAGGCACAGTCGAGCGCCATGATGGAAATGGGGACTGGTGCCTTGAACCGCGCATTGGGCCAGGCAGTCGAACACCATAAGCCACCGATGTCCAANAATCGCACAATCAAGCCCAAGTATGCTCATCAAGGGGGACGGAATCCCCCGACTGTAGTGCTTCACGGCAACGCGCTAAACAAACTTCCTGCCAGTTATCTTCGATACCTGGATAAGTACCTGGCACGGACGTTCAAATTAAGAGGGACCCGGATCCGTTTCGAACTACGGAACTCCCAAAACCCCTATGACAAAAGAAGAACCGCCCGCCGGGCACGAAAATAGGGCAGAGAGTGGCAATCCAATGAGGGCGTTTTACGCAGATTCCTAGTCCTCAGTGGACTCTACCGTTTTGACNTTCGCATGAGCGCGGCCTCTAGCGAAGCGTGCCACAATCGAGTCGCCGGGCTGAAGCGTTGATGCTGAATGGACAATCTTCCCCTCCTCCTCCAACTGCACGATCGCAAAGCCTCGACCCAATGTCGCTAACGGACTAAGCGCTTTCAGTTGGCTCTCTAATCCAGTAAGTTCCTGAACTCTCTGCGTCAGCCGGCNGTTAAGCCGTTCCGTAAGAAGCGTTCGGCAGGTTTTAATCCGCGTGGAAAAGTTGNTNAGACGGACAAGGGGTGATGTTAGTTGCAGTNGCTGGGNGTTTCTAGNCGTTTGTTCTCTCTGTTTTTGAANGCGAAAGCGCCATCCGAGCCTTAACCGCTCGACCAGGCGTTCGAGTTTCTCAACTTGGAGCAACATTCGCTCACTCGGGTGCCGCAACCTCACGGCCGCNCCGTCNAGGCGTTGTGCAGAGGTTCGTAACTGATAGGCAAGAGTTGTTTCGAGACGTTCAGCGCAACCATCAATAAGGTGGAGCAGGGCACCTGCATCTGGGCTGACGGATTCTGCTGCTGCAGTTGGAGTGGCGCAGCGAAAGTCCGCTGCAAAGTCGGCGAGAGTGAAGTCAGTCTCGTGCCCCACTCCAGTGACCACGGGAACTTNGCAGTNCCGAANAGCCCGGACNANNCNTTCTTCATTGAATGCCCAGAGATCCTCCAGGGAGCCGCCGCCNCGGGCGAGTATCACGACGTCACACTGTTTCTTGCTGACCGTTTGAAGTGCNTGGNCAATTTGCGGTGCGGCACGGTCACCTTGAACCGTAACCGGAAACAACAAGACGTCAGTGAGGGGAAACCGTCGCTCGAGGGTCGCCAAGATGTCCTGAANGGCGGCGCCCCCGCTCGAGGTGATTACAGCGACCCGGGCCGNTAAGTCCGGTAGGNGTCGACGTTTATTGGGATCAAATAAACCTTCGGCNTGGAGTTGTTCNTTTAANANTTCGAATCGACGTCGCAATTCTCCCTCGCCCGCTGGCTCAAGATAGTCGACGATCANTTGGAAGTCCCCCCGCGCTTCGTAGATNGAAACGGTTCCACTNAACAGAACTTCGGTTCCGTTCTNAAGTNTGCTGCGGTAGGGNGAGCGACGGCTGCGAAACATTGCACACCGGATTTGGGCGTTCTCGTCTTTGAGGGAAAAATAGATATGCCCGGAAGCTGGGGTCGCGAGATTTGAGATTTCACCAGTAAGCCAGACCGTNCCAAAATGGGTTTCAAGGAGATCACGGGCTTCGCGNGTGAATTCACTGACTCGGTAGATAGTGCGATCCATCTAAGTATTGTGTGCGGAAAGGNTTTNCTCGGCCAGTGGCAACGGATTACCCGAAANTGNAANCTAGCGTNGNCCACAAAAAAAAGCCGGNCCGNGNCCGGCTTTTTTCATGAAGAGAGGTAGGCGTCAATAATAGACCGGCGATGCGTCTTTTTGAGCCTCTGATTGGGCTATGCCTGCGCGTGCAGCCCAGGAGATCTTTTCAGCGATACGGATCGCTTCAGNTTCCTCGTTTGCGTCCAACTTCGCTTTGGCAGCTTTCAAAAGTTTNTCGAGCGGAACCGCTTTTCCNCCACTGACGGGGTCAAGAAGGCGCCAAACCGCNCGGGCGTCGTTTGCGGCAGCAATATCANCTTCCGCCTGCGCAATNGTTTCGGAGGCCGNACCGGCCTGGGTGACTGAAATTGCGAGCATCATGCCAGCNCCAGCAANCAGTGANNTCAGAGCGGTAAGTTTCTTCATCGGTTTTCCTCCGGNTAATATAATCAGAATTANTAAGAAAAAACAGTAACTTAAGGACGCCTGAGACACTACAAGTTTACCCATCGCAAGTCAAACCGTATAATCTGTCGATGGAACATCCGGACCTTGCACTTACTTTCGATGACGTGCTCTTGGTGCCGGATCGGTCGGATGTTCTTCCCCACGAAGTAGANCTCACCAGCGCGTTTTCNCGAAATATTGCCTTAAATATCCCGCTTATNTCAGCGGCGATGGANACCGTTACCGAGTCGCGTGGGGCCATCTGTCTCGCACAGGCTGGGGGANTTGGCGTCGTGCACCGCAACATGACCCCCGCAGAGCAGGCCGCNGAGGTCAGCACCGTAAAGAAGTACGAGAGCGGGATTATTAAGGATCCGGTTTGCGTTTCGACCTCGGCAACGGTTGGAGAGGTGGTTGCACTAATTCGGGAGAAGAATTTTTCGGGAGTNCCGGTGCTCGATGAGGCAGGTCGTTTGACGGGCATTGTCACGAGTCGCGACCTTCGGTTTGANGACCGCTTTGATCAGCCGGTAACNGCCGTCATGACATCCCGCGAGAGGCTTATCACCGCGCCNGAAAAGACTACCCGNGNGGATATNCGCGCATTACTTCACGAGCATCGCATTGAGAAGGTATTGCTGGTGGATGATGCGTTCAATCTGAAGGGNCTCGTGACGGTTAANGACATTCAGAAACAAACTGAATTCCCTGAGGCCTGTAAGGATATTGAGGGACGCCTTCGCGTGGCGGCTGCAGTCGGCACAGGAGGCGACTCTGCAGAGCGTTGCGAACGTCTGGTTGAGGCCGGGGTCGATGCGATCGTCGTGGATACCGCACATGGGCATTCCCGGGGTGTCCTCGAACGTGTTCGCGATATTAAAAAGTCACTAACTGATGTTGAAGTCGTAGCAGGAAATATCGCAACGGCTAACGCGGCCCTTGCTCTCGCAGATGCAGGCGCTGACGCCGTCAAGGTTGGTATTGGTCCGGGGTCCATCTGTACTACCCGGGTGGTCGCGGGTGTCGGCGTTCCTCAGATTACCGCAATCTCGGATACAGCCTCGGCGCTTAGGGATCGTGGGATCCCTGTGATCGCTGACGGCGGCATCCGTTTTTCCGGAGACATTGCTAAAGCTATTGCCGCTGGCGCGAACGCGGTTATGGTCGGGGGGTTGCTGGCAGGCACTGAGGAGGCCCCAGGAGAGATCGAACTGTTTCAGGGCCGATCCTATAAAAGCTATCGCGGTATGGGATCGCTGGGCGCGATGCAGGACGGCTCCAAGGATCGGTATTTCCAAGAAGGGCAGAGTGACCCAGGAAAACTTGTCCCAGAAGGCATCGAAGGACGGGTGCCTTTCAAAGGGCCGATGGCGCAAATTATCCACCAACTGACCGGTGGTCTTAGGGCGAGTATGGGCTACACCGGGTGTGCCACAATCAGTGAAATGCGTTCCCGTTGCCGCTTCGTCCAAATCACTCATTCCGGCTATACCGAAAGCCATGTTCACGACGTCACCGTCGTGAAAGAGGCGCCGAATTATCAGCGGGGCAGTTGAATTTGGCACCGCCGGTCGCAGCGACAGGGTCTGATCCTCACAACGAGCGCATCCTGATCCTCGATTTCGGTTCCCAGTACAGTCAATTGATTGCCCGCCGCGTTCGGGAAGCCGGCGTCTACTCTGAGTTGCTCCCTTGGGACGTCTCCAGAAAGACGGTGACCGAATTCGGGGCGAGGGGCATCATTCTTTCNGGNGGGCCTGAAAGCGTGCATGGNGCAAACGCTCCNANAGCACCGGACGAAGTATTCTCGCTGGGCATTCCTGTTCTCGGCATCTGTTACGGGATGCAGACCATGGCAGGTCAGCTGGGGGGNATTGTTGCGCCCGCTACTCACAAGGAGTACGGATATGCGCGGGTTCGTGCCCGTGGTCATTCGAAACTCCTGCGGGATATCGAGGATCATCGGACTCCTGAGGGCTATGGATTGCTGGATGTCTGGATGAGCCACGGAGACCGAGTNGAGGCNCTGCCGCCAGAATTCCGGGTAATCGCTCAGACNGATAGCGCNCCCCTCGCTGGGATGGCGGACGAAGAGCGGGGTTTTTACGGCCTGCAGTTTCATCCTGAGGTCACGCACACTACTAAGGGTAGGCAGATCATCGAACGCTTCGTTCACGANATCTGTGGGTGTGGANGNGAGTGGACGGCCGAGCGGATTATTGAATCAGCNATTGAGGGNATCCGCGCAAAGGTCGGTGACGATGACGTTCTTCTGGGTCTTTCCGGTGGCGTAGATTCTTCNGTGGTTGCCGCGCTGCTCCACCGGGCCATTGGNGATCGGTTGACTTGCGTGTTCGTTGATACCGGGCTTCTTCGCCTCNATGAAGGTGACGAGGTTATGGAAANCTTTGCAGAAAATATGGGCGTGAAGGTTGTGCGAGTANATGCCGAACAGCGTTTTCTATCGGACCTTGANGGNANCTTAGACCCGGAGGCGAAACGCAAGATTATCGGCCACGCATTTATTGATGTATTCAACAGTCAGGCAGAAAGTATTCCTGGTGTGAAATGGCTGGCCCAAGGCACGATCTATCCGGATGTGATNGAGTCAGCCGGGGCGGCCTCGGGAAAAGCGAAGGTCATCAAGTCGCATCACAACGTCGGCGGATTGCCNGAGGAGATGGAACTNGGCCTTGTGGAGCCGTTGCGGGACCTTTTCAAGGATGAGGTGCGNAGAATCGGCGTTGAACTTGGGCTGCCCAAAGAGATGGTATTTCGTCATCCGTTTCCGGGNCCGGGGCTCGGCGTTCGAATTCTGGGTGAGGTNAAAAANNCCTATGCTGACCTCCTGCGACNTGCTGACGCCATATTTATTTCGGAGCTTCGGGCNGCCGGGCTTTACGATGANGTCAGTCAAGCCTTTGCGGTTTTCCTNCCGGTAAAGTCCGTGGGGGTGGTGGGAGATAACCGGGCTTATGAGTATGTTATTGCACTTCGAGCAGTNGAAACGGTTGATTTCATGACTGCGCGATGGTCAGAACTTCCTTACGNTTTTTTGGATCGGGTCAGTCGCCGGATTATCAACGAAGTTAAAGGAATCTCCCGGGTGGTTTACGATATTTCNGGAAAGCCGCCAGCAACGATTGAGTGGGAATGAAGGCTGATAACCGCCATCGGAGATGATTATTTCTTTTGTGGGGCTNTTGCTGATCTCCACGTTGTTATGCGCNTTGGTAACTGGCTTTGTCTTTACCTATGCGGTTATTGTTATGCCCGGCTTGGCGAAGCTCGGTGACAAGGAGTTCATCACAGCGTTTCAGGTTACCGATGAGGTAATTCAAAAAAATCAGCCGATTTTCATGATCGTCTGGATAGGCTCGATCAGTTTCGTCGNGGGCACCATGATCGCAGCATTTATGGCGCCTCACTCGGTTGAGACGGCGTTGGTGATCGTTACTGGCTTTGTNTATCTCCTGGGGGTGCAAGGACTTACGGTTTTTGTNCATTTGCCGCTGAACAAACGGATCCAAGGCGTGAATGTTGCTGAGATGGATGCGAGCGCCTTGCGCGAGCAACGTATGCAATTTGAAGCCCGCTGGACCCTTTTCAATAGAATCCGCACCCTAATAGCCTGTATTGTGATTTCATCCTTTATGGTTGCATTGAGCCTGAACGCACCCTTAATGGCGGTATGNCCGGGTGAACGCTAAGATAGCGTGGCCCGGAGGATGATCTCGGGCAAAACCCTTAGGTGTGGAGGATGTAAATNACNATAAAAGGAAGTTGTCAGTGNGGTTCAGTAGAGTTCAGCCTAGAAAACGACCCGATGATGCATTTTGTGTGTCACTGCAGCGACTGCCAAAAGCTTCACGGCAATTCATTTTTTGGTTATGCCTACTTGTCGGATGACATCAGCATTACGGGAGAGGTGAACACTTACTCCTATAAAGGAGGTAGCGGGAATTTGTTGCATGTCGTTTCTTGTCCTAACTGCGGCTGCAAGTTGTATACCCAACCTGATCTGATCGAGGGAATGATTTATGTGCCTGCAGGGATGCTAAAAACACATTACGAGTTTGCGCCAAAAGTTGAGTTGTTCGCCTATAACAAGGCGTCTTGCATGAAGTCCGTTTCTGTGTCGGGAGAATCCTACGAGCATAACGGTACACTCGAGCGCATCGGCGAACTCCTGGAGAATCTTGACCAGAGATAGCCATGAGCGATCTAGAGCAGGAGATCAACGATCTCAAAAAAGAGAATAAGAAGCTCTCTCTAGAGTCAAAGCTGAGGAAGTCGATGGCGGTTGAACTGGACCGTCAGAAAGAGTTATTGCGGCAGGCCACCGAAGAGGTCGAAGCCCAAAAGGAGAAAATTGAAGGCATCTCGCTCAAACTATCCCGATATCTGCCGGTTCAGTTATACGAGCAGATTTTCAGTGGATCCTTAGACATCCACAAAAAGAGCGAGCGTAAGAAGCTCACTATCTTTTTTTCCGATATTGTCGATTTCACTTCCATCTCCGAGCAGATCGAAGCGGAGGAGATCAGTGAGTTTCTGAGTTTTTATCTGACGGAGATGAGCGCAATCGCCGAAAAATTCGGCGGCACCATCGATAAGTTTATCGGCGATGCCATTATGATTTTCTTTGGCGATCCAAAAACCGAGGGTGACGTACAGGATGCCAAGAACTGCGTTGACGTAGCGATAGAGATGCAGATGCGAATCATCGCATTACAATCTTTTATCCGGAAGGAATTCAGCTTTCCCGTAGATCTGAAAATTCGGATCGGCGTCAATACCGGATTTTGCAATGTGGGGAATTTTGGCAGCGCCAGCCGATTGGACTACACCGCCATCGGCAGAGCCATCAATGTGGCTTCCCGTCTTGAGGCTGAGGCGGAATCCGGTGAGGTACTGGTGTCCGAGAACACCAAAATCCTACTGGAGGACTTTTTTGGATTTTCTACCGAGCGGGTGATTCATCCGAAAGGGGTTCCTCACCCGGTGAACTGCTATAGCGTTGCTCACGAAAAGTCACTAAATCGTGAAAGCATCTTGGGGGAATGCTTTAAATTGGTCATCAACGACGCAAATCTAACTGAAAATGATTTGAACCGACTGAGAGCGTTTGTCGCCAAATACACTGAGCAATCGGAGGAGAAGGACTCAGTGGCGGGTTCAGCCTGAACGGTATGGTTAAGAATGGATAATCATTCTAGCGTATCGAGTCGGGATGAGCGTTGGATGCGTCGGGCCCTGGTGCAAGCAGAACGCGCCGCCAATGCCAACGAGGTTCCGGTAGGGGCTGTGGTGGTGCTTGACAATGAGATCATCGGCACGGGCCGCAACCAGCCATTGGGAACCCATGATCCAACAGCCCACGCCGAGGTTGTTGCGCTCCGCGATGCCGCGCAAAATCTTCAGAATTACCGTCTCAGCGGAACAACCTTATACGTAACGCTCGAACCCTGCTTGATGTGTGCCGGAGCGATTATTCAGGCGCGGGTTGAGCGGGTTGTCTTCGGTGCGTTCGATGAAAAAGCAGGAGCCGTTGGCAGCACGGCTAATCTGCTCCAATCCCCGATCGCAAACCATCAATGCCGTGTTACTTCAGGTGTGCTTCGGGACGAGTGCTCTGCTGTGCTCGAGCAGTTCTTCACCGAACTGCGGTCGATGGATCAGGAAGAGAGTCCGACGTGTTCCTGACCCGTTTCTTCGAGATCTGAGTGCGATCCGTTATTGCCGGACTCGAGACCCAGGTCCATCGGCGCTAGCGCCGATGGATTCACTTTGGGAAGGCGCTCTTCTCGGGGCGGAATGCCGAAAAAGTCGCGATAGCATTTGCTGAAATGTGGTGCAGAAACAAAGCCGCAGGCAAAAGCAATATCGACAATCGACCGAGAACTGCGTAGTAGCAACGACCGGGCACGGCGCAGGCGAATCTCGAGATAGTAACGTGTTGGCACGCACTGAAGATGTTTCTGAAACAGCCGTTCCAACTGACGACGTGAGATCCCGACATGGGTTGCCAGTTCGTCGAGCGTCATGGGTTCCTCAATATTGGACTCCATGAGTTCGACCGCTTCTACCAGCTTGGGTTGACTTGAGCCCAACCGCATGCGCAGCGGCATGCGCTGACGGTCTGAACCGTCACGGATCCGCTCACAGAGCATGCCCTCGGAAATCCGGTCGGACAGAGCGCGGCCACGCTCTCTCGCAATCAGAGTTAGCATCATGTCAATCGGCGCGGTCCCGCCGGAGCAGGTGTAGCGGTCCCGATCAAGTTCAAACAATCCCGACGACACCACCAGATGGGGAAACTCATCATGCATGTCGGGGATATTTTCCCAGTGCAGTGTGCATCGATAGCCATCGAGAATGCCGGCTCGCGCCAGTTGATAACTTGCCGTACAGATGCCGCCGATCGGGATCCCTCGTTTGATAAAAGGTTTGAGTTTTTCAGCCAGGAGTTCTGGGCTAACGGAGTGGAGATCAGCTCCAGCGCAGATAAACAGCGCATCGAGAGGCTCTTTACCGGTCAGTTGACGGACAGGGCTGAGACTGAGCCCGTTACTGGCTTGTCCGGGGTCACCATTCAGGGTGAATAACGGAAACTGATACAACTCGCTCTCCGCTGCGCGGTTGGCTGTCCGCAACGGCTCCACAGCGGCAGAAAAGGCCATCATCGTGAAGTCCCGAAGCAATAGGAAACCAAAACGACGAACTGTCGTCGAGTCGACTTGGTAGCCTGGATTCTCCATATTGCCCCCTAACCCAATGCGCCGGAATATAGCACCATAAAACCCCTGCAAACACACGTTTTCTTTACTTTGGAATTATGCGTGTCTTTTCAGGAACTTCCTTCAGAGAGTCTGGTAGCATCGGCTCCGTATCTCTACCTGCGCTGATGCAATACAACTTACTCAGTCGATGACCGAATTCAGACAAGTCTCACTTGAGGATAAGTACCTCCTTAAGTCAAATCAGATTTTTGTTACCGGAATTCAGGCGCTGGTGCGTCTGCCGATGATGCAAAGGGATGCTGACCGCCGGTCTGGTCTTTGTACCGCAGGTTACGTTACCGGATACCGGGGGTCACCGCTGGGCGCCTTGGACCAGCAATTGGCGCTTGCCAGCGAGCAACTCGAAGCTTGCGATGTCCGTTTTCTTCCCGCCGTAAACGAGGACCTCGCGGCGACAGCAGTCTGGGGAACTCAACAGGCGGGTTGGCGAGGGGACGGCCGCTATGATGGGGTATTTTCCATGTGGTACGCCAAGGGGCCGGGGGTCGACCGATCGGGAGACCCTTTACGACACGGCAACCTTGCGGGAACGAGTGCCAATGGCGGAGTGCTCATTCTCATGGGAGATGATCACGTCTGTGAGTCCTCGACAACGGCCCACCAGAGTGAATATTCCCTCGTTAATACATTCATTCCCGTGCTGAATCCAGCAGGGGTGCAGGACATACTGGATTTCGGTCTTTATGGTTGGGCGTTATCCCGATATTCGGGCTGCTGGGTCGGTCTTAAGAGCGTGCATGACACTGTTGAAGCCTCGGCGTCCATCATGGCAACCCCGAACAGGGTAGTGACCCATGTCCCAGGGGATTTTCTAATGCCCGAGACGGGGGTCAACCTTCGGTGGCCGGATACCCCTCAGGCGCAGGAAGTAAGGCTGCATCAATTCAAGTTGCCGGCCGTGACCGCGTTTACAAGACATAACCGCATTGATCGGCAGGTGCTGGGCGATCCGGTTGCGCCGCTTGGGATCATCTCAACGGGGAAGTCCTATCTGGACGTAAGGAGAGCGCTACTCGAACTTGGGATCGATGAGATCCGGGCAAAAGCATTGGGTATGAAGCTCTACAAGGTAGGCATGCCGTGGCCCCTGGAACCTGACGGCCTCAAAGATTTTGCAAAAGGCACCCGTAAACTGATTATCGTTGAGGAGAAACGGGGTTTGATGGAGGAACAGGTCCGTAACTTGCTTTATGGCGTCACCGATCCGCCCGAGGTCATTGGTAAAACCGACGAGACCGGAGCGGTACTTTTCCAAGTCTACGGTCGGCTTGATGCGGCACAGATCGCCACGGCGATCGGTGACCGGCTTGTTGACCTCACTCACGACGATACCCTGATCGGGGCACTGAAGCATCTGCGCGCCCGTGCGGAAAAAGCGGATCTTAAAGAAGCTCCAATGCGCCGGACCCCTTATTTTTGTGCAGGCTGTCCGCACAATACTTCCACGTTAGTACCGGAAGGGTCTAGGGCGCTCGCCGGAATTGGTTGCCACTACATGGCACAGTGGATGGACCGGGAAACGGAGACCTTTACGCAGATGGGGGGAGAAGGGGCGAGTTGGATCGGCGAGAGCCCCTTCAGCAGTACCAAGCACGTCTTCCAGAATATCGGTGATGGCACGTATTTTCATTCTGGGCTTCTCGCAATTCGGGCGTGTGTCGGGGCAAAGGTCAATATCACCTACAAGATTCTCTACAACGATGCAGTCGCCATGACCGGTGGGCAGTCAGTAGATGGACCGATGGACGTTATGCGGATCTCCCGTCAGGTCCATGCAGAGGGAGTCTCCAAGATCGCTGTTGTGACCGACGATCCTGAGAAGTACCCCGCTGACGCTGACTGGGCGTCTGGAGTGAAGATTTATCACCGTAATCTGCTTGCCCGGGTTCAGCGGCAAATGCGTGAGGTTCTGGGAACCTCTGTGATCATCTACGATCAGACCTGCGCGGCGGAAAAGCGTCGTCGTCGTCGTCGTGGTCTTATGGAGACACCCAACGAACGCCTCTTTATCAACGAAGCCGTTTGCGAGGGTTGTGGTGACTGTGGGGAGCAGTCGAACTGCGTTGCGCTTATTCCCGTTGAGACTGATCTCGGGCGCAAACGGGCAATTGATCAGTCGGCCTGCAATCTCGATTACTCGTGCAACAAGGGCTTTTGCCCGAGCTTTGTGTCCGTGTTAGGCGGACAGAGAAAGATGCCGGATCGAAGTGTTGGATCGATGTCGTCTGACCTATCGGCATATTCAGATCCGGTCGCCACCCGGATTGATCGCCCGTACTGCATTACCTTGACCGGTGTGGGCGGGACGGGGGTGGTCACTATAGGGGCCATTATTGGCATGGCGGCTCATGTGGCCAAAATGGGTTGCTCGGTTCTGGATATGGCAGGTCTCGCGCAGAAAGGGGGAGCAGTGACGAGCCACCTCATCTTGACAGCGAACCCAGATGAGATCACTGCGACACATGTTGCCGACGGCGGTGCAGATCTTTTACTGGGCTGCGATGTGGTGACGGCTGCTGCACAAGAGACGCGGATTAAACTTAGTAACAAAACAAAATCTGTGATCAATACGCACCGAATGATGTCGGGTGACTTCATCCACGAACCAGATCAGAAGTTTCCCCTGGACGAATTGCTCGGCGCCATTGGTAACGCAAGTGGTGAGTTACGCACTGTCCCCGCCACCGAGCTGGCCCAAAAAGTCTTCGGCGATACGTTGAGCGCTAATATGATCATGTTGGGCTGCGCATACCAACTGGGCGCCCTACCGGTTCCCGGTCGGGCCATTGAGACGGCGATCGAACTCAACGGGCGGGATGTTAAGAGCAACATCAATGCCTTCCGTCTAGGGCGTAGGATCGGTGCAGAGCCAAACGCGGCCGACCTGCTGATCGGCGGCGGGGCCACCGGTGCCGAGGTGGCGGAACATAGTTCAGAAGATTCCTCAGAGGAGGGGCTATTGAGGCGCCGTTTAGAGCTGTTAAACCGGTCGCACGGTTTCCGTACCGCTGCCAGATTATCAGCCTGGATCAAGAGAGCGCGAGAACAGATCGATGACGAATTTCTGCCGGAACTTGTTCCAGCGTTGATTGAGAGCGGGTTCCGGGTGTTATACGAAAAAGACGAATACGAGGTGGCAAGACTCTACAGTCAGCCTCAATTCCGTGAGTCATTGGATCAGGAGTTTGACGGCGACTTTAAACTGCGGATACATCTTGCACCTCCGCTGCTTTCGCGTACAGATCCCGATACTGGCCGTCCTGTTATGCAAAGTTTCGGGCCGTGGATTTTCCCAGCTTTCCGGGTCTTGAGCGCTTTTAGGTGGATCCGGGGACGATGGTGCGATCCGTTTAGATTCACCAAAGAGAGAGAACTCAATCAGCAGATGCAGATCAGTTTCCAGAAGACTTTAGACCTTTTCGGTCACTTTAAACTCACCCGGAATAACCTTGCGGTAGCTTTACGGTTGGCGACCTGGCCAATGCAAGTCCGCGGTTATGGGCCAGTCCGTGCGGAAGCGTTCGAGCGAGCCATGCAGGAGCGAGAGATGCTCGAGGCCGAAGTCAAGGGAGGCATCGATGGAAGCGAGAAAGCCGCCTGAAGTGGGTTACTGACCTAATTAATAAAAGATGAACCGTGTAAATTGGTGTTCCGGATGCATTGATCCGGGATGTTTGGGCGGGCCTGACGGCCGTCACGAGTTCTGCTCAAGAACCGGCGCACCCGAAATGGCGTGATTCACTTCATTTACCCGGTTTTAACGACGGATGCGTCAGTTCTCTAGGCCTGAATCAGGGGCGGCGTGTCTAGGCCGCTTTGCGAAAGTAATCTTTAAAAGCCTCGACGGTATTCTGAATACCAGTCTGATCGATATCCAGATGGGTTACCAGTCGGACCGGGTTTTCGTCTGCTGTGACCAGTATCCCGCGTCCGTGCATGAATTCGGCCAGGTCCTGCAGTTTTGACTCCGACATGGAGACAAAAACCATATTGGTGCGCTGGGCGGTTTTCTGGATTTCAAGTTCCTCCACCTTCGCCAGGCCATCGGCGAGGAGCATGGCATGTTCATGATCCTGTGACAGACGCTCGATATTGTGCTCTAGTGCATACAGGCCGGCTGCAGCAAGAATTCCCACCTGCCGGGTACCCCCACCCAACATCTTTCGCCACCGGCGCGCTCTTTGAATAAATTCATTTGACCCGGTCAATACGCTTCCAATTGGCGCACCGAGTCCTTTGGATAAACAGGCCGATACCGAGTCGAACATGCCGCCGATGGTCCTGGGTGTGATGCCGCAGCGCACGGCGGCATTAAAAACCCGGGCACCGTCGAGATGGAACTGCAATTTATGCTCGGTGGCCAGAATCTTAGCCTCGGCCAGATACTCCATCGGCAGTGGGGTGCCGAAGAACGTGTTTTCAAGACATAAAAGACGGGTGATCGCTAGATGAAAGTCATCCGGCTTTATTGCCGCGCGAACCGACTCAAGGTCAAGCGTACCATCCGCCCGATTCTCAATGGGCTGTGGTTGAACGCTCGCCAGTACCGCGCCCCCGCCGCCCTCTTCAAGGTAGGCGTGCGCTTTGGTGCCGGCAATGTACTCCTCGCCCCGCTGACAGTGGGTAAGGATCGCCAACAGATTCCCTTGGGTCCCACTGGTGACGAACAGTCCCGCTTCCTGTCCCAGTAGCTCCGCGGCTTTCGACTCCAGGCGATTTACCGTGGGATCATCGCCGTAGACGTCATCTCCAACAGGTGCGTCCGCCATTGCTTTGCGCATACCTAGTGAGGGGCGCGTGACGGTGTCGCTTCGAAAATCAATTGCGGCGTCCATGATAGATCCTTCGTGGGACTTGCCTAGGTAGGCGTTGAGGGATAATGTCGCCGCTGAANAGCGTTTCAACGGACGCCATTGTAANTNTCCTTAGGAGAATCATTTTGCCACAAGCGATGGAATTCTGTGAACTGTAACTATCGCNCAGACGACGGAAACTTTCGATGGATAACCGTTGGACAAANAGGCCTGAGTAAACCACGATTAGAGTGCGCATGAGCGAAGAAAAATTGAACGTAGGCGTAGTGGGAGTCGGGTATCTTGGCTCNATTCATGCTCGTATCTACGAGAGAATGCAAAACGTCCGTCTGGTCGGTGTCATGGATTCNGATGTGGNANCGGGTCGCCGGGTGGCCNAGGAGTGTGGTTGCAGCGTTATTCAAAGTCTTGAAGAAATGATGGATAACGTAGAGGCAGTGAGTGTGGTGGTCCCCACGTCCAAACACCGCGAAATTACTGAACCCTTTCTTGAGAAACGTATTCCGGTACTTTTGGANAAGCCGGTCGCCCACACGCTTTCGGATGCACAGGCTATCGTGGACCTGGCAANNCGGAAGGGTACGCTGCTGCAGATCGGCCATCTTGAAAGATTCAATGCGGGTGTTGTTAGGCTTGCCGCCGAACTGGATCGACCGCGCTTTATTGAGGTTCATCGACTGGGGGAATTTGTCGCCCGGGCGACCGATGTTGATGTGGTCACAGATTTGATGATTCATGATATTGATATTGTGCTTTCCTTGGTGCCGTCCGAGCTTCGTTATATCTCTGCCGTTGGAGCNAAGATAATCACCGATCACGTTGATATCGCCAATGCGCGNCTNGAGTTTGAAAACGGTGCGATTGTTAATGTNACGGCGAGTCGNGTCTCGGCGAAGAAATTCCGCAGAATNCGGATTTTTGCAGANTCATGTTATNTGGCACTCAATTTTGAAGATCAGCAGATTGATGTTGCTAGGCGGGGCGTTGTGCCGGAGGAGGGCGGCTTTGCTCCGATCGTGAGTGAATCTATCCAAGTGACCCCTCGACCACCCCTTGATGCAGAGCTTGAGGACTTTGTTGATTGTGTTCGGACTGCCCGTGATCCGGTCGTCGGGGGAGAAGCGGGGGTCCGAGCGTTGCAAGTCGCGCACGAGGTCCGNCAGAGAATCGATGACTCTTTGCACTCGATTTAGCTTTGTTTCAGCGCTAAGGCCCTAGTCCCGGTCGGTAGCCATGGCAGCTGAAACCCCGAGACGTGCTGAACAACAGGTTTTAGCACTGGCTGGCGTGTGCCAGTGCGCGAGGCTCGCACAGGAACTCGCCCGCCGTGGCCACGCGCAACCGGAGCCTCTGAGATGCGCACTGAGCAGTATCCTGATCCTCAACGAGATCAATGTTGATCTGGCCCTTGGAGGAGTCGAGGGGGTGTTTGCCGGACTGNCGGATCTGGGGCGGAGGCAGCCGGACCCGGCAGCCGTCGAAAGGTTAAGATATGTAATNGCCTTGATNGAGCTTCAAAGACGTNTGCGGGGTGAACAGGAGATTGCNGGTGAGCTCCGTTCTCGGTTGGTCAGCCTGCAGGAAAGTCCCATTGCTGGGGATCCGGTTTCGCCGCAAACCATTAAAGCGTTCGCTGATATCTATGCCGCTACGGTGAGTGGTTTGACCCCAAAAATCATGGTCCGGGGCGAACAACAGCACCTCAAAAATGAGAACACCGTCTCAAAGGTTCGCGCAGTTCTGTTGGCAGGTGTGCGCTCGGCCTATTTATTTTATGAGCACGGCGGGCGGAAATGGCATTTGTTTCTCCGTAGAAAAAAATTGGCGGCTTCGGCGAGAGCATTATTGNAGAGCCATTAGTGACGCACGTCGGGTGAGTTGCGTCTCAGGNTTCCCGTTTTAGATTAAGCTGCACGGCATTTTCCGAGATGCGACTCCCTCCGTTATTGAAGGTCCTTTCAAAAAAAGAAGCACACCCGTTGTGGTCGATAACGATTACGCTGCTGGCGCGGGTGCCGTATTCCACACCTTTTACGAAGATCGAGCGCTGAATGAGTCGAAGCGGGTCATCATCTTGAGTTGGGTCGGAAACTGCCTCTAAAGCGTGGCTATCTGCTAGTAACGCAAACAAATTCTCCTTGAGGTCTTCAANACCAACAGCCGACCTCAGGGTCTCAGTGAAACGTATTTTTCCGATCCGGACCTTGGGCCATTGAATCTGGGTCACACAATTACTCAAAACGAAGACGCCAGAACTCTCTTCGGAATATGTTTTCGTTGCGTTGCTNAGGATAGATACCTTAGAAGGTGTGCCCGCGATCAGGTTAAAACCTCCGTAACCNGATTGGTGGACGAGAGCGCCGCTCGCGACTGCGTTGACAATCGCCTCATGACCCAGAAGAAAATCACGCACGATTGCGCCGCGTGACAAGGCCCCTGGCGCCGATGAGACTGACTCTGTGCGGCAATTGGTGAGCGCCGCGAACCGGCCGTCTTCGGAGAGGCCTAGCCAAGTGCCGCCGGCAGTGAGGTCACGGCCTGCGGCTATCGTNGGAGCACTCGGCCACCGCGTTANCNGCTCGGCAGGACGGGAAAAATATTCATCGCGGTTGGCCGCGACAATCAGAGGGAACGCAGGATGAAACCGGAGCGCAACGGCAACAAAACACATGTCCGAAACAGGTGCCGGTTACAATGGTTANGGCAATTGNATTAAGCGGGCGGGTGAGCTGCGAAACGCAACCCCGACCCGCCCGATAAGCTGCACAGGAGCTGATTCAGTCATCGAGCACAAGCGATCAAGCAACTCTCGCTTTTCACTTTTCGACAGCGACGGAAGGCGGATTTTGACCAGTTCATGGCTGGTGAGGGCATGTTCGAGTTCAGAGGCCACTGCGGGTGTGGCNCCGGCGACGCCGATTGCCACCACGGGTTTAAGGTGGTGAGCGAGCGCTCGAAGGTGATTGAGTTGTTTTCCGCTCAGTTCCATTAGGTTTAGATGGGTCAGCCTTTGTTCAGGTCACAGCATAACATTGACACCTTATGAGTTCTAAGCGCGCCTCCCGAACCNGAAACTGGGCCGAACGACAACGAAAAGATCCTTATGTCCAAAAAGCGCGGGAAAGTGCGTTTCGTTCACGCGCAGTATTTAAACTGCAGCAGCTGGATGAAAAAGAGAGACTGCTGCGCTTGGGAATGTCCGTTGTCGATCTTGGCGCTGCGCCGGGAAGTTGGAGTCAATATGCGGTTTCCAGAGTCGGACCGACAGGCACTNTCGTNGCGGTGGACCGGCTCGAAATGAAAGCCATTTCTGGTGTTCATCAGATCGTTGGANATTTTCTTGATCAGGAGATCAGTGGGGAGCTCCANCNGGCGCTTGGNGAACGNCCTCTAGACCTTGTTATTTCGGATTTAGCCCCCAACCTTACGGGTGTGTCCAGTGTCGATCAAGCCGCAATGGAAAGCCTCGTACTGGCTGCAGTACGCTTCTCTCAGCAGCATTTGGCTCCCAACGGCACGTTGGTGGCAAAGTTTTTTGAAGGAGGACAGGCGGATTCGTTGCGTCGCGCTATTGAGACCTGTTTTGCTATGAGTCGCGTGAGAAAGCCCGACGCNTCGCGCGCAAAGAGNNCTGAATCNTATATTGTTGCTCGCCGCCCTGTTTCGCTCGANGGTGTGTAAAGTGGGAAGCNGATTGTATTTCGCAGCAAAAACTTTCAGAATCCATGNAGAACCTGGTGCGGCCGGCTGTAGGCCACGTGATTGTTGATTAAAGTTCCATCATTTAAAGCTTATGAATAATTTAACCAAGAATTTGGTGCTCTGGCTGGTCATCGCNATGGTGCTGATGGCGGTNTTTAACAACTTTGCTCCGGAGCAGAACCGTTCAGGCCAGGAGATTGATTATTCCGTTTTCCTGGACGAAGTCGAGCGTGGCTCGGTTGAGCAAGTCACGATCGACGGAGCGGCAATCTATATCCGTGCACGCAATGGCGAACGTTATGTCACCTACTCGCCGGGGGATCCTGGACTGGTGAACGACCTTCTGAAGGCTGATATCGCGATCAAGGCCCAAAAAGAAGAAGAACCCTCGCTGCTGATGCAGATTTTTATCAGTTGGTTCCCGCTGTTACTGCTGATTGGNGTCTGGATATTCTTTATGCGGCAGATGCAAGGCGGCGGGGGCCGTGGTGCGCTCAGTTTCGGCAAGAGTAAAGCACGGATGCTTACAGAAGATAAAAACAACGTGACCTTTGAAGATGTCGCCGGTGTCGATGAAGCGAAGGAAGAGGTAGGCGAACTTGTCGAATTTCTGCAAGACCCGTCCCGCTTCCAGAAACTTGGGGGTAGGATTCCGCGTGGTGTTCTGATGACTGGCAACCCTGGAACAGGTAAGACCCTGTTGGCACGAGCTATCGCTGGGGAAGCCAAGGTTCCGTTTTTCACNATNTCGGGGTCNGATTTCGTCGAGATGTTTGTTGGTGTAGGCGCCTCACGGGTTCGAGACATGTTCGAGCAAGCTAAGAAGAACGCGCCCTGCATTATATTTATCGACGAGATTGACGCCGTTGGGCGTCAGCGGGGAGCGGGGCTCGGTGGCGGTCATGACGAGCGTGAACAAACACTCAACCAGTTGTTGGTTGAGATGGACGGATTTGAAGGTAATGATGGAGTCATCGTCATCGCGGCCACCAACCGGCCGGACGTGTTGGATCCAGCATTACTGCGACCAGGCCGGTTTGACCGCCAGGTGCATGTACCGTTGCCCGATATCCGTGGACGCGAGGCCATNTTGAAAGTNCATATGCGGAAAGTTCCGNTGGACAGNGATGTCGATGCGGCAATNATTGCCCGTGGGACNCCCGGATTCTCGGGCGCGGATCTTGCNAATCTGATCAATGAGGCGGCGCTCTTTGCGGCTCGGGCCAGTCGGCGCAAAGTATCAATGGAGCAGTTCGAGCTTGCCAAGGACAAGGTCATTATGGGTGCCGAGNGGCGCTCTATCGTGATGCCTGAACAGGAGCGNCTNAACACTGCNTATCACGAGTCGGGACACACCGTNGTTGCCAAGGCGCTCGCGGATCGAACCGACCCGGTACATAAGGTCACAATCATTCCCCGAGGTCGTGCTTTGGGTGTCACGATGCAACTGCCGGAAGAAGACCGCTACAGNCACAATCGTGAGCATCTTCTGGCACGGATTGCGGTGTTGATGGGCGGTCGGATCGCGGAGGAAGTCTTCATGGACCAGATGACCACTGGAGCGGCGAATGATTTTGAACAGGCGACCGGGCTCGCNCAGAACATGGTTCAGCGGTGGGGAATGAGTGATCATCTGGGACCCAGAGTCTATGGAGATAATAATTCCGAAGTGTTTTTGGGCCGTGATGTCACGACCCAAAAGAACATCAGTAACGCGACTGCGGANCAGGTCGATCAGGAAGTCAGCCGGATCATCGAGGAGCAATATCAACGGGCAAGAAAAATAATTGAATCTCATAAAGAGNTCATTGAGATCATGACACACGCCCTGATGGACTGGGAGACCCTTGAATCCGATCAGATTGACCAAATCATGAAGGGTGAGACGCCCCGTCCTCCCTCATCCGGGGAGAGCGACGGCGGTAGTCGATCAAATGGCGACGACAGTCAAAAAACGGAGCGACCCGATATCAACCCGAACATGGACTCTCCCGCGGGCGATTCAGCCTGACGCAGGACGTCAGACCCCCGGCCCGGGTTTGCCCGGATGCTTGACTTCCTGATAAAGCGCGANCCCCAGATCATGGGGATTGTCAACGTTACTCCAGACTCGTTTTCTGACGGCGGTCGGTTTGACTCTCACGAGTCCGCAATTGCGCAAGGACGCCGGCTGGCAGCGGACGGCGCTCACATTATTGATGTGGGTGGCGAGTCAACCCGGCCCGGCGCAGAATCGATTTCGGTGCGCAGTGAAATTGAGCGTGTGGTTCCGGTTATCTCGGCTTTATCCGATGNNGGCATTACGGTATCGGTTGATACCAGCAAGCCCGAAGTGATGGAGGCAGCTGTTGCTGCCGGCGCCAGCATGGTGAATGATATCTATGCGCTACGACAGGCGGGTGCGCTCGATATGGCGGCCCGATTGGGCGTTCCNGTGTGCCTNATGCATATGCAGGGAACTCCCGCAACCATGCAAAAGGCTCCTTATTACGACAACATAGGGAAGGAGATCGGCGAGTTTCTGAGCTCCCGAATCGATACCTGCCTTAAAGCCGGCATCGATCGGAACCGCCTGCTCGTGGATCCCGGAATCGGTTTCGGCAAGACCCGAGCGCATAACCATACTCTCATGAGCCAATTGCCGCGCTTTTCCGCCCTGGGCGTGCCTTTACTAATCGGCGTTTCCCGAAAAGCGTTTGTGCGGGCACTCGTCCAGATCGATTCAGAGGAAATATTGGATGAGATGAGTGCGCTGCTCGCACTTCTCGCTGTTGAACAGGGCGCGAAGGTCGTCCGTGTNCATAACGCTGGCCTCACCCGCGGTTTTTTCGAGAACCGCTCAGGGCTGGAACAGCCCTGACTGTAGTCTGTAAACTGAGAGCATGAAGAAGCAGAGTTATTTTGGAACAGACGGCGTTCGTGGCCGAGTAGGGATNTCTCCGGTAACCCCTTCTGAGGTGCTGCAGTTAGGCTGGGCAGCGGGCCGGGTTCTAGGTGCTGGGCACGCGCGCGGCCGCTTTATTATCGGTAAGGATACCCGGATCTCGGGCTATCTCCTGGAATCTGCGCTGGAAGCGGGCCTGAGTGCAGCGGGGGTTGATATTGCGCTTACGGGCCCTCTGCCCACACCCGCGATTGCGCATCTCACCCGTCAGGTTGGGGCGTGTGGCGGGATAGTGATCAGTGCATCTCATAACCCTTATCACGACAACGGCATCAAGTTTTTCTCCGATTCAGGCAGGAAACTCGATGATGATACCGAAGCNNCAATAGAANCCCTNATGTCTGAATCNATGAGCNCCGTAGCNCCAGAAGCNCTCGGCAAAGCAGAGCGATTGATCGATGCGTTGCCGCGCTACGCAGAACATTGCCGCAATACCTTGCCCCCCGGAATAAGGCTCGACGGCTTAAAGATTGCNGTTGACTGCGCCAATGGCGCAGCTTACCAGGTAGCCCCCCTGGTCCTTCGTGAACTCGGGGCGGAGGTCGTTTGCACCGGAATCGAACCAGATGGATTCAATATCAACCGTGAAGGAGGCTCAACGCACCCAAANNNGATCTGTGACCTGGTTCGCGAGTGNGGTGCTGACGTTGGANTCGCCTTTGATGGAGATGCCGACCGGGNCGTGCTCGNGGATAAGCANGGACATCTCGTGGATGGCGACGGAATTTTGTTCGTTCTGAGCCAGTATCGTTACCAGTCTGGTGATTGCAAGGGTGTGGTTGGAACGCTGATGACGAATCTGGGGGTCGAGCTTGCCTGCCGGGAAAAGGGGATGGAATTCGTCAGAACCAGGGTGGGAGATCGGTTTGTTCTTGAAGAACTACTGGCGCGGAAGTGGACTCTCGGCGGCGAAACTTCCGGTCATATCCTNTCCTTGGATCGAGGCACAACCGGCGATGGCCTGGTCGCAGCGCTTGCCGTACTTGAGGTAATGCAGGCAACCGATTCGTCGCTCGGGGAGCTGGTCTCAGGACTGCAGGTTTTCCCTCAGGAACTTATCAACGTTTCGGTGNACCACTCGGCTCCATCGGAGTTACTGTCTGATCCGCGCATCTGTGATTCGGTTTCTTCGTGTGAGCGCCNGTTNGGGGGACGCGGCCGAGTAGTTTTGCGGGCCTCCGGTACAGAGCCGGTGATCCGGGTNATGGTTGAGGGTGAGGATGCGATTAGCGTCGGTAAACTGGCTCGGGGCTTGGCCGACGAGATCGTTTCCGCTGCGGGTTGAACTACTGGCGGTAGGCGTTGCGGCCAGGTCCCGAGTCGACGTGAAAACCCCTAAATATCGAGTTGCTTGCGTCCCTAACCGCCGGCCGTTACCATTCACGCCCTTTTTTGCCCTATCTTTCAGGGCATTCTGTTGTTCTTGATCCTGCTGGAGAATGCGAATGAGAACGCCGCTGGTCGCCGGAAATTGGAAAATGAACGGCAGTCGCGAGATGACAAAGACGCTTGTGACTGGCATAGGTTCCGATCTTCCAGAGGACTGTGATGCAGACGTAGTTGTTTGTCCGCCGTATGTCTATCTCGCCATGTGTTCTGAACTCTTGGGGTCGCAACCCATCTCAATGGGAGCCCAGGATCTTGATACCCATGAGCCTGGAGCATTTACTGGCGCAATTGCAGCGGATATGCTGCTGGATGTGGGGTGCTGTTACGTTATTGTGGGGCACTCGGAGCGGCGTAGTCTCTACGGGGAAAGTGACGAGAGCGTCGCCGACAAAGCACGGTTGGCAACTCACCGGGGGCTCACCCCCATCGTCTGTGTCGGGGAAACCCGAGAAGAACGCGAGGATGGGGTTACCGAGGAAGTGGTTCGCCGTCAACTTGGAGCAGTGATCGAGACCGCCGGAGTGGAAATCTTTCCCCAGGCCCTCGTCGCGTACGAGCCCGTATGGGCGATTGGGACTGGCCTTACGGCAACGGATCGTCAGGCGCAAGAGGTCCATGCACTGATTCGGCAGCAGCTCTCTGATGCNAGTGAGGAGGCNGCCATGGGGACTCGTATTCTCTACGGAGGCAGTGTCAAGCCGGACAATGCGNCAGGATTATTTGCGCAGCCTGATATTGACGGAGGTTTAATCGGTGGCGCCTCGCTCAAGGCTGCCGACTTTCTTGGTATTATTAAGGCGGCGATTTCATGAACCTGCTCACCAGTATTTTTACCGTTGTCCATCTCGTCGCGGCGATCGCGATTGTGGTGCTTGTGCTCCTGCAGCAGGGAAAAGGCGCTGATATGGGTGCCGCGTTTGGCGGAGGATCTTCCAACTCGGTATTCGGCAGTCGCGGCTCTGCAACCTTTCTGAGTCGGGTGACGGGCAGCCTCGCGGTAGTGTTTTTTATTACGGGCCTGAGTCTCGCCTATATCTATACGCAACAAAGCGCGGCTCCCAGTAGTGTGATGGCAACGCAGAGCGGGTCAGAATCCTCGGAGGTCCCCGGTACCGTTGGTAACGATAATGCCTCCGAATCCGATGTCCCCACAGCGCCCAGCACAGACTAGGGTCTGCAGGATAAAATGGAACGCNGTCTCGACGTAAATAAAAGGAAATAACATGAGAAATATCGCTGACCTGGCAACCGGGTTTTATGAAATAGTGAACGGTGAAGGCGAGCTGGGCGATGTCCTATCCGATGACTTCCAGTTTGACATNATGCGAGGGTTTCCTTTTGGCGGCCTTCAGGATGGTCTCGAAGCCTCAAAGGCCTTCTTCGAAAAGCTTGGCCCATTGTTTGACAGTTTTGAAGTNCACCCGCAGGAGTTTCTTCGTATTGACGAGACACACCTCGTGGTGAAAGGGTTCTATCGGGCGAAAGCGACAAACACCGGCAAAGAAGTGGACTTCGAGACCGTTCATTTCTGGACATCAAATGGTGAAAAGCTGACGCACTACAAACACTATTGTGATACTGGCCTTCTGTCCGATGCGCTGGGTCGGGAAGCCTCGCAATAGGGTCAACAGTTAGGACAAGATAAAAGTAGGAACTGAGTGACGACCGTGGTGACTATTGAGTAAAACTGATTAAAAGTGCTATACAGTTTTCTGTTTTTGAACGCCGAAGTGGTGGAACTGGTAGACACGCCGTCTTGAGGGGGCGGTGGCGCAAGCCGTGCCGGTTCGAGTCCGGCCTTCGGCACCAAGATCAGAAGTCACCGGCGGGAAGGTTTCCGCTTCCGGCCAGGACCCGTGAGATTTCCGGGGGCAATATCAATGCGCTCTAACGAGATGGCCTGCCCGCCGACACTGAGTACCGTCAATAATCTTGTCTGTCAGGACGGGATCTGGCGCCATGAAACCGAGGTCGAGGGGCTCAAATACAGCGACGGCCTGCACGAAGAGGCAGGTCTGCGTCAGACCTTGGAGGAGGCTGACGACCTCTCTTGGAACTCTCCAGAAGTTGGCCCACCGTATGACAGTTGGGCGCAGGAATATCATCTCTCAAACCTGAGAGCCAACCTCCTTCGTGGTCTGAAACTTCCGGGTTCGGCCCAGGTNCTTGAGATCGGTNCAGGGTGTGGCGCGNTCACGCGATACNTAGGCGACGCCGGGTGTCGGGTTGACGCTGTCGAAGGTGGGTTGGTGCGGGCNGAACTAGCGCGNGACCGTTGNGTCGGACTGGATCAGGTTTCCATTATCCATTCCAACTTCCATCAATTGAACCTGCCGGATCATCACTATGACCTCGCACTATTCATNGGAGTTCTGGAATATGCGCAGCGCTTTGCACCTTCAGGCCTATCTGCAAAAGAAGCCGTCCTTCAGATGCTCAGAAAGGCGATGGACGCGCTCTCACCAAAAGGCCAGGTAATCATCGCAATTGAAAATCGGCTAGGGGCGAAGTATCTGACCGGTTGGCCTGAGGATCACCTCGGCACGTCCTGGACGGGAATCGCTGGATACCCGGAACCGCAAGGTTTCCAGGAAGGTATTCGTACGTTCGACAGGTCGGAATGGGAGAGTCTGTTCAGAGAACTCAACTTGAAATGTAGATTTTTCTTTCCGCTACCAGATTACAAGTTACCTAAAGCTGTNATNAGCGACAGTGGTGTCGACGCCCCCGGTGTNGAGTCGATATGGGGTAGGCATGTCTCGGTCAACCGTACCNCCGTTGCGCCACCATCTGCNCCGGCAAGATTTCAACAAAATGCGCTGTATCGTTCAGGATTATTTGCCACTTGTGCGGACTCTTTCGGGATTGTGTTGGCCAACACGGACGGAGTGTTGGAAGAGGTGATGCCGTACGACTGGATCGTTTTTGATGATCCCNCGATAGACGTTGAACACGGCATAAGCCTCGCCCGAGGGGCCAGTGCTCTTTCTTCATTTCCAGATAGTCAGGCGTCAGCTGAAGTTGTTACCCTGCCTAGGGGTGAACCCCTCTTTCAGTATTGGCTGCGTTGCGCAGTCGCGAGCCATGATCGGGACAGTTTTTTAAGGCNNGTAGCTAAACAGTTGTCGAGCGCGGTCAGAGCCGGTAATTTGTCCGCCGCTTGCGCGTTGTTAGTCGATGATGCGGGAGAGATTCTGGCGGAGCCTTTCCCGTGGCCAGATGCCAAGAGTAAGGGAAATACAGGAGACGTATACGGATGGGCGGAGACAGTGCTCGATCAGTTTTTCCGCCTTGCAAAGACCGATCTTGAGAGCCTTCCTAAGATGGGAGAGTGGGAAGGTAAGGGGGGAGTTAAACGAGGGGTGCTCGACCAATTGAAACGAGACTTAGAGCATCGTATCGATTTGACTGANCNACTCACTTTTCCTGCAATTTATTGGACATCCAGGACAGAAGGTTTTTCCGAAAAACGAAAGTCTGTCGTGCGGTGTCCTGTCGAGGGCGCACACTCTCTCGTTTTTTCCTTGCCGGAACCCGTAAGCTCAAATATGTTCCTGCGTTTTGATCCCTCAGATCATAATATTGAAGCGTCCAGGCAAGCTGTTATTGTGGAGACATTGTGCGCCTACGCTGGGGATGATGAGAGCGGTGTCGATCTGATGCCAGCCCTGACAGGGGGTGATGCGGGTCTGACGCATCAGTTGAGCATCGTGGCACACGGCAATGCGGTTGTCCTCGACATCCAAGGAAATGATCCCTGGGTTGTGATTGATCTTGCTTCTATTGGCTTGGCGCCCGGGGTCGAGTTCGAACGGGTCGAGGCCAGGTTGAGATGGCGTGCAAACGAGTAGATGTTNTAGAGCTTTTGAGAAAGCCTGTCGATTGACCGTCTACATGCAGGCGACTAGAATCTCGCCATACATTTTCGGCCGCTTTTAGCGGATTTTCCTCAGTCNAGTGCTCGCAAATTATCTCCCTGTACTCCTGTTCCTGCTGACCGGAATAGTGATTGGCGTGGTCGCGCTTGCGGCCGGGCGGGTATTGAGTCCGCGTAACCCGTATCCCGCCAAACTCTCTGCCTACGAGTGTGGGTTTGAGGCATTTGAAGACGCCCGGATGAAGTTCGACGTTCGCTACTATCTCGTGGCAATCCTGTTCATCATTTTTGATCTGGAGATCGCCTTCCTGTTCCCCTGGGCGATTGTTCTGGATGAGATCGGNGTCTTCGGNTTTTGGGCGATGATGATTTTCCTTGCAGTTCTGGTCGTGGGCTTCATCTATGAGTGGATGAAAGGGGCGCTGGAGTGGGAGTAAGAACTTATGGCTATTGAAGGAGTTATGTCGCAAGGGTGGGCGACTGCTCGGCTTGACGACCTGATTAATTGGGCNCGTACCGGGTCCATGTGGCCGATGACTTTCGGNCTCGCGTGTTGCGCGGTCGAGATGATGCACGCGGGTGCATCACGCTATGATCTTGACCGCTTTGGCATGATCTTCAGACCCAGCCCACGGCAGTCTGACGTAATGATCGTGGCTGGAACCCTAACCAACAAGATGGCACCCGCGTTGCGGCGGGTTTATGACCAGATGCCTGAGCCACGGTGGGTGATCTCAATGGGGTCGTGTGCCAACGGTGGCGGGTATTACCACTACTCGTATTCTGTCGTTCGTGGNTGCGATCGCATTGTCCCGGTTGATGTGTATATCCCGGGTTGTCCACCGACGCCGGAGGCCTTGATGTACGGNATTATTCAGTTGCAAAAGAAGATCAAGCGTGACGACACCATCGCCCGCTAACGATCCGGACCACGGGGACACTGGGCATCCCGGGGATGAGTATCTTTCGGAGTGGGCGGGGAGATTCGACGCAACAGTCTCCTCGGCCTATGGAGAACAGACCGTCGTGGTTAAACTTCACGCGGTCTATGACTTGTTGCGGGCCCTGCGAGATGACCCCGTCAGCCGCTACGAGCAACTTATTGATCTATGCGGCGTCGACTACGCTGACGACACNTCGTCAACCNGTAGCCATCCGGACCGCTTTGCCGTTGTCTACCATCTTCTGTCGGTNAGCCGAAACCAAAGACTCCGGGTAGTGGTTTACTTGCCCGAGGAGAGCCCCCGTGTCCCAAGTGTAATATCAATCTGGGCTTGTGCTGACTGGTACGAGAGGGAAGCATTTGACCTTTTTGGCATTCTTTTTGATGGGCACCCAGATCTTCGTCGGCTGCTGACAGACTACGGGTTCATTGGATACCCAATGCGCAAGGATTTCCCGCTTAGTGGCCATGTCGANATGCGCTTTGATGAAGNAAAAGGGCGTGTGGTTTACGAGCCTGTCTCAATCGACCCAAGGGTAACGGTTCCCCGTGTCATCCGACGTGAGTCAGTCGATTGAGCGAGATTCGAAATTACACGATGAACTTCGGGCCACAGCANCCGGCCGCGCACGGGGTGTTGCGTCTAGTGATGGAGATGGACGGAGAAGTCGTGGAGCGAATTGATCCGCACATCGGCCTCTTGCACCGCGGCACTGAAAAGCTCGCCGAAAGTAAGCCCTATAACCACAATATCGGCTANATGGACCGCCTCGATTATGTGTCGATGATGTGCAACGAGCATGCTTATGTTCTTGCAATAGAAAAACTGCTCGGCGTGACGCCACCCCTCAGGGCNCAATACATACGAGTGATGTTTTCGGAAATNACCCGGATNCGTAACCACCTGCTGTGGATCGCTGCCCACGGGTTGGACATCGGGGCGATGGCAGTATTTCTGTATGCATTCCGTGAGCGTGAAGATCTATGTGACGTNTACGAGGCTACTTCTGGCGCGCGCTTACACGCTGCTTATTTTCGTCCAGGGGGCGTGTATCGCGACCTACCTGATCGGATGCCAAAATATGAGGCGTCCAGGGTGCATTCGGAAGATGAAATTCGGACGAAGAATGTCAATCGCGAAGGTTCAGTACTGGACTTTATTGAGTCCTTTGTCGAGCGTTTCCCTGGCTGTGTTGATGAATATGAGAACCTGCTGACTGATAACCGCATCTGGAAGCAGAGAACGGTCGATATCGGGGTGGTGGGTCCGGAGCGGGCGATGCAGTTGGGTTTTACCGGCCCGATGTTGAGAGGTTCTGGCGTGGAGTGGGATCTTCGGCGCAAGCAGCCCTATGAGGTCTATCCTGAGCTTGATTTTGATATTCCTGTCGGTGTTACGGGTGATTGCTATGACCGGTATCTGGTCAGAGTTGAGGAGATGCGACAGTCCAACCATGTTATCCGTCAGTGTATCGACTGGCTGCGTCAGCACCCAGGTCCGGTGATGATCGACGATCATAAACTTACACCGCCGGAGCGGGGCGATATGAAGGAGGACATGGAGTCCCTTATTCATCATTTCAAACTATTTACNGAGGGTTACAGTACGCCACCNGGTCAGGTGTATCAGGCCGTCGAAGCACCTAAAGGAGAGTTCGGCATCTATATTGTTTCGGACGGCGCCAACAAGCCTTACCGCCTGAAGATTCGCGCGCCCGGGTTCGCACATATTGCGTCATTGAACGAGATGGCCCAAGGCCACATGTTGGCGGACGTCGTTGCGATTATTGGAACGCAGGATATCGTTTTTGGAGAGGTCGACCGATGACGNCGGACTCGGATGGGATTCTTTCTCAGTCCATCATTCAAAAGATCGNGGTGGAAGCAGNGAAATACCCGTNCCGCCGCGCCGCCGTGAAATCAGCCCTGCGTTATGCNCAGGCAGAGCATGGCTGGATTAATGAGGCCGTGGTCGGCGCCGTCGCGGAGGTGTTGAATCTGGAGCGGATTGAAGTATTCGAAGTTGCGACTTTTTATGACATGTTCTACACACGCCCGGTGGGCCGATTTCCCGTGCGGGTGTGTACTAATATTTCATGCCTTCTTCGAGGAGCCGACGACATTATGGACTCCTTGTGTGAGCGTCTTGGTGTCGAGGCGGGCGCGACCACGCCAGATGGACGCTTTACAGTGTTTCCTGCGGAATGTCTTGGGGCGTGTGGTGGTGCACCGATGATGTTGGTGGGTGATGATTATCACGAAGACCTCACTACAGAAGGTCTCGATGCCATCCTGGAGCGCTACCGATGAGTCCGCTCTGTGAGATCCGCGTTTGNCTGCCTCCNCAGGGGCTCGACATGCCGTGGACCTTGGCGTCCTACCGTGAGCACGGTGGATACGAGGCCTGGGAGGAGGTGTTGAGGAAACAGACGCCGCGGGAAGAGATCATCGAAATCATTAAATCNTCTGGCCTGCGCGGCCGTGGCGGCGCCGGTTTTCCGACAGGTCTTAAGTTGAGCTTTATGCCCCGAGATGCGGCCGGGCAGAAATACATCGTGTGTAACTCTGATGAAAGCGAGCCCGGCACATTTAAGGATCGCGACATTCTCCGATTNAATCCCCATCANGTNATTGAAGGGATGGCCCTCGCCGGGTACGCCATCGGCGCNACGGTGGGCTTTAACTACATTCGGGGTGAATATCACGAGCCTTGGCAGCGTTTTGAATCGGCGTTGGATGAGGCGCGTGCGGCAGGTCTTCTGGGCAGCGATCTTTTTGGATCCGGGATTGAGTTCGAACTGCACAGTCAGCGGGGTGCGGGAGCCTANATCTGTGGTGAGGAGACTGCGTTACTAGAATCCTTGGAGGGAAAGAAGGGTCAGCCACGGTTCAAGCCGCCGTTTCCNGCCCAGGTGGGTGCCTTCGGAAAGCCGACCACGATCAATAACACCGAAACCCTTGCGTCGATTCCGCCCATTGTCCGACACGGCCCCGATTGGTTTGCCAAGATTGGCGTCGAGAANAGCGGCGGAACCAAAATCTATTCTGTTTCCGGCCATGTTAACCAGCCGGGAAACTATGAAGTACCCATGGGCATTCCCTTCCGGGATCTGTTAACGCTAGCAGGCGGTATGCAGGATGGCCGGGCCCTGAAGGCGGTTATCCCCGGGGGGTCATCGGTTCCTGTGGTGCCGGCGGATGCCATCATGGAGTGCACCATGGACTATGAGGGGCTCACCCANGTGGGTTCTGCGCTCGGTGCCGGCTCCGTCATCGTCATGGATGAAACCACTTGCATGGTCGAAGTGCTTGAACGCATCTCCTACTTCTACTTTGCTGAGTCATGCGGCCAGTGCACACCCTGCCGGGAAGGGACCGGGTGGCTTTACCGGATAATCAAGCGTATTCGAAGCGGCGAGGGCACCCATCAGGATCTCGACCGCCTCAAATCGGTGGCGGACCGGATCGAGGGTCGGACCATCTGCGCGCTGGGAGACGCTGCCGCCTGGCCGGTACAGAGTTTCCTCAAGCACTTCCGTCACGAGTTTGAAGCCATGATCCCGAGTGAGGCGGAGGNCTGATGGATGCCCGAGTAACCGTGACTGTTGTAATTGATGGCCGTGAGGTTGAGGCGCAACCAGGGAGCATGATTATTGAGGCGGCGGATGCGGCGGACATCTACATTCCACGTTTTTGTTATCACCCGAANCTGTCTGTTGCCGCGAACTGCCGAATGTGTCTGGTTGAGGTAGAGAAGGCCCCTAAGCCTTTGCCGGCCTGCGCCACCCCGGTCGCTGAGGGAATGATCGTACAGACACGATCTGCGAGCGCCGTCGAAGCGCAGCAAGGCACCATGGAATTTCTGCTCATTAATCACCCGCTCGATTGTCCAGTTTGTGATCAAGGGGGAGAGTGCCCGTTGCAGGATCAGGCAATGGGTTATGGCCAGGACTTTTCCCGTTATCAAGAGGATAAACGGGCAAAAGGNCCCCTCGACCTTGGCCCGCTGGTAGCGACCGCAATGACACGATGTATTCATTGCACGCGTTGTGTGCGCTTCGGTCGTGAGATCGCCGGCACTATGGAACTCGGCGCAACCGGTCGCGGCGAGGACATGACCATCGAAACCTATCTCGATGGCTCGGTCGATAGCGAAGTGTCGGGCAACATTATCGATTTATGTCCTGTCGGCGCTTTGACCTCAAAACCTTATCGATTTACTGCACGGCCGTGGGAATTGCTCAGCCATTTTGCTATTAGCCCGCATGACAGCCTTGGGACGAATATCACGGTTCAGACCGCGCATCATGCGGTGAAGCGGGTGGTCCCAAAAACCAATGAAGATGTTAACGAGTGCTGGATATCGGATCGGGACCGCTTTGCCTATGAAGGGGCTGAGTGTGACGACCGATTGACACAGCCGATGGTTCGTCAAAGGGAAGGCCTGGTCGAGACCTCCTGGGAAGAAGCGCTCAAAGAAGCCTCCGCGTCGATGCAGGNAGCTGCCCAACAAAGTGAGTCAGGACTCGCAGCGTTGATCCACCCNATCAGTTCCGTTGAGGAACTTTTTCTCCTCCAGAAAATCATGCGGGGCCTGGGGTCAGAAAATATTGATCATCGACTTTTTCAAAGAGACTTCTCCGATGATCTGAGCGCACCCGCTTATCCGGGACTTGAGGTCGCGCTTGCAGATATTGAATCTCTGAAAGGTCTACTGCTGGTTGGATGTAATCCCCGAAAAGAGGTGCCGCTCCTTGCGCTTCGAATTCGCAAGATGGTCGCGCAAGGCGGNATGGTCGGGGTGATCNNCTCNCAGGCGTTGGACGCCAATTTTGCTATNGCAGCGCAACNGTGCGTGATTCCCTCGCTCCTGCCCGCNGCGCTCTCAAGTCTAGCTAAAGCCGCGGGGGTTGCTGAGTCTGACCTCGCAGGCCGGTTAGTGGATGACACGGGCGTCACTGATCAGGATGACGGAGCGCTGGCGGATCTACTGTCACAAGTGGGTAGCGACGGTGCGATTATTCTTGGACAAAGTGTGCTCAATCATTCAGCAGGCGCGGACCTTCGATTCATGGCGACGAAACTGGCGCAGCAGACCGGTATGCGTTTAGGAATATTAGCGCCTGCCAACAGTGCCGGTGCGTGGTGGGCCGGTGCAGTGCCGCACCGAAATCCGGAAGGGATCCCTTCGACTGGTAAAGGATCAAACGCTCTGGAGATGACCGATCTAAGCGTTCACACTGCTTTGGTTTACGGNCTAGAGCCGGGTATAGATCATGCNGACCCGGTCCGATTGAACGGGATGCTTCATCGCGCTGAAAAAGTGATCGCTTTGAGTTCGTTTCGATCTGCGGTGCCTGATCAGGCGGATGTAGTACTCCCAATTAGCCCTTACACAGAGGCTTCCGGAAGTTATCTTAACTGCAACGGCGCGATGCAGTTTTCAAGAGCCTCGTTGTCGCCTCGGGGTAATTCCCGGCCCGGGTGGAAGGTGCTCCGGGTATTGGGGAATTATCTTTCGTTGCCTGGTTTTGATTATGACGATGTCGTCCAGGTGGGTGAGGAACTCCAAAACCCCCCGGCCGTTGCGATGCAGGTCTCTCAGGCCCTAGTTCGGCAGCCCGAACATGACGCGAATGTCCCTACGGCAGGGAGAAATACGTTTTCGCTTGTTGCCGAACGAGCCATCTACCAGAGCGACCCGGTGGTTCGGCGGTCAACTGCGCTCGCAAAAACTCACGATGGACGCATCGCTGACCTTTGCCGATTCCACCCCGAAGACCTTAAGGCGTTGAGTTTGAGCGAGGGTTGTGAAATTCGGCTGGTGGGTAAACACCACAAAGCCACTTTACAACTGGTAGCTGATCCGCGCGTGGTGCGGGGGTGCATCTTTGTATTTTTGGGATCGTCGAAAACGGCGGCATTTGGCGTTGATGAGGCTGTGACCGTCGAATTGGTAGACGATTGTGGCTGATGCATTAGTCAAGCTGTGGGGCGAGTTGCCGTTATTACTGCAACTGGGGCTGAAGTTCGGAGCGATCCTGCTTCCTCTAATGGGAATGGTTGCCTACTACACGCTCGCCGAGCGCAAAGTGATTGCCTACATGCACGTACGTATCGGCCCGAACAGAGTCGGGCCCAGAGGACTACTGCAGCCGATAGCAGATGCTGTCAAGTTGATGTTCAAGGAGATGATCATTCCAACCCACGCGGATCGGTATCTCTTCCTTATTGCGCCCATTCTTGCGTTGGCGCCTGCGCTNGGGGCCTGGGCTGTCATTCCCTTCACCGANACGCTGGTTCTTGCGGATATTGACGCAAGCCTTCTCTACGTTTTGGCGCTGACATCACTGGGGGTCTACGGTGTGGTGGTCGCCGGGTGGGCCTCCAACTCGAAATATGCTTTCTTGGGGGCAATGCGCTCAGCGGCCCAGATCGTCGCCTACGAGATTGCGATGGGGTTCGCGCTCGTGGGTGTGTTGATGGCAGCTGGCTCATTGAACCTCAGGGAAATTGTTCTTGCACAATCGGGCGGATTCCATGAGTGGTTTTTCCTTCCGTTGTTTCCTTTATTNGCGGTTTACCTGATCAGCGGGGTTGCCGAGACCAACCGANCACCCTTCGANGTCGCCGAGGGNGAGTCAGAGATNGTGGCNGGATTTCACGTTGACTACTCNGGTATGGGCTTCGCAGTTTTCTTTTTAGCAGAATATGCGAACATGATCCTCATTTCAGCGCTGACGGTGATCATGTTCCTCGGCGGGTGGCACGCGCCGCTCCCGATTGCGCCGTTCACCTGGATTCCCGGCATCGTCTGGTTTTTTGGAAAACTCGCTGCCGTTGCTTTTCTNTTTCTTTGGTTTCGGGCAACCTTTCCGCGTTACCGCTATGACCAGATAATGCGCCTCGGCTGGAAAGTTTTTATTCCCGTAACACTTATTTGGATTACGGTGATTGGGGTCGCAAANGTTTTTACCCCAGTCGGCCACTGGTTCGGGTAACACGACTGTGCTCAAAAGATTTTTCAAAACGTGGTTTTTGCCTGAACTCGCTCGAGGCCTTGCTGTCACCGGTGGGTATTTTTTCCGCAAGAAGTTTACTGTTCAGTATCCAGAAGAGAAGACTCCGAAATCGCCGCGCTTTCGGGGATTGCATGCACTACGCCGCTATCCAAACGGTGAAGAACGTTGCATTGCCTGCAAGTTATGCGAGGCGGTTTGCCCTGCTCTGGCCATCACAATCGAGTCCGAGGAGCGTGAGGANGGTACCCGGCGCACGACCCGCTATGACATTGACCTCTTCAAGTGTATCTACTGTGGATATTGCGAGGAGGCGTGCCCCGTGGACTCGATCGTACTTACCGATCTGCATGAGTATCATTTCGAATCTGGCGCATCGGGGACCATNAGTAAAGAGAATCTGCTTCACATCGGTGACGTCCATGAGGACGCNATCGCCAACGCTCGGCGCGCAGACGCTCCGTATCGCTAGGTTATGACTTTTCTCGAAATCGTTTTTTACGTTTTTTCTACCGTCTTGATCGCATCCAGTCTTTTGGTGGTGACTGTGCGCAATCCGGTTCGCGCGGCGCTCTTTCTGGTTTTGGCGTTTTTCAGTGCCGCTTGCCTTTGGCTCACCCTTGAGGCGGAGTTTCTCGCGATTACGCTGGTTCTCGTATATGTCGGGGCAGTCATGGTCCTTTTCCTGTTTGTCATCATGATGCTAGATATTGATATTGCCCAGATGCGNGCCGGGTTTGCCAACTACCTACCCCTGGGATCAATTGTGGCGTTGGTCATGGCNGGCGAACTAATCTTAGTAATGTTATCGGGTGAGTTCGGAGAGACCGATCTGCCTCGACCTGAAGGGCAGNCCGTGGACTACAGTAATACTGCAGCGTTGGGNAGGCTGGTCTATACAGATTACGTGTTCGCATTTGAAGTCGCGGCGGTGATCCTGCTGGTTGCGATCATTGGGGCGATTTCATTAACGCTTCGCCGGCGTCCCGAAACCCGGTACCAGGCCCCCGAAAAACAGGTTCGGGTGAGAAAAGAAGATCGCATCCGAATAATAAAGATGCCGCGCCGGCCGGAAGAAAAATCATGATCCCCCTTTCTCACTACTTGATCGTTGGGGCGTTGCTGTTCGCGATCAGTATCGTCGGGATCTTCCTCAACCGGAAAAATCTCGTAATCATTCTAATGGCGATAGAGCTCCTTCTGCTCGCTGCCAATATGAATTTCGTTGCCTTTTCGCATTACCTGGAGGATCTTTCAGGCCAGGTNTTCGTCTTTTTTGTNTTGACCGTTGCNGCCGCAGAAGCNGCNATNGGGCTCGCGATCCTGATCGTCTTGTTTCGGACCCGGCGCTCGATCAATGTGCAGGACTTGGATCGGCTTAAGGGCTAACGCGATGAGGACTCAAAGATGAATCGTGAACTGCTTTATTTGCTGATCCCGCTGTCCTGTCTGGTCGCAGCCCTGCTCTCCGGTTTTCTGGGTTCCCAGATCGGCCGTGTTAATGCGCACCGGTNGGCGATTGGCGGGGTCGGGCTTGCATTTTTCCTTTCATGCCTGGTCGCTTGGGACGTGTTCTCTGGTAACCAGTTTAACGGCCCGGTATATACCTGGGCGGTCAGCGGTGCCACCCGTTTTGAAATCGGATTCCTGATTGATCCGCTTTCAGCCGTGATGATGGTGGTGGTGACTTTCGTTTCATTGATGGTGCATATATATACGATCGGTTACATGGCGAATGATCCGGGCTATACCCGGTTTTTCAGTTACATCGCGCTCTTCACTTTCGCGATGCTTATGCTGGTCATGTCCAACAACTTTTTGCAGCTCTTTTTTGGGTGGGAAGGAGTAGGCCTCGTTTCGTATCTCCTCATCGGTTTCTGGTACGAACGTGAAAGCGCGATACGCGCGAATCTGAAAGCCTTCCTGGTTAATCGGGTTGGAGATTTTGGCTTCATTCTGGGCATCGGTGCAGTGCTCGCACTTTTTGGCAGTCTGGACTATCAGAACGTGTTCGATGCGGCCCCTTCGTTCGCCAACGAAACGGTTACAGGACCTCTCGGATTCGAATGGCATTGGATGACCTTGATTTGCCTGTTGCTGTTTGTCGGTGCGATGGGTAAGTCTGCCCAGGTGCCGTTGCATGTCTGGCTCCCGGATTCAATGGAAGGGCCTACACCCATCTCAGCATTGATTCACGCGGCTACCATGGTGACCGCAGGAATTTTTCTCGTCGCACGAATGTCGCCATTGTTTGAGTTGTCAACCACTGCGCTGGCAGCAGTATTGTTGATTGGCGCCTTGACTGCTTTACTCATGGCGTTTGTTGCGTTAGTCCAGACTGATATCAAACGGGTCGTAGCATATTCGACCTTGTCTCAACTTGGCTACATGACGGTCGCACTCGGGGCGTCTGCTTATTCAGTGGCGATTTTTCATCTTGCAACCCATGCATTTTTTAAAGCTCTGCTATTCCTTGCGGCTGGATCTGTGATCATCGCAATGCATCACGAACAGGATATGCGGCGGATGGGGGGTNTGCGAAAANTNATGCCTGTGACNTANATCACCTGTGTGATCGGCAGTCTTGCGTTGGCTGGAATCCCNCCGTTTGCGGGTTTCTTCTCNAAGGANGCNATCATCGAAGCGGTTCATCACTCTTCCACGCCGGGGGCNGGNNTTGCGTATATCGCGGTCATGATCGGNGTCGTGCTGACNGCTTTTTATTCCTTCCGACTCGTATTTATGACTTTCCACGGGGAGGANCGTATGGATGCCAAAACCCGTTCCCATCTTCATGAGCCACCAAANGTAGTAACCATTCCTCTNGTGGCGCTGGCAGTGCCTTCGGTGCTGGCGGGACTCATCTTGGTCAATCCCGCGCTGAGTGGCAGCCTATTCGGGAACAGTGTCGTGGCATCTGTAAATTTAGAAGGGCTGGAAATGACCGCGATGGGCATGCTCTCTCATGTACCGTACGCCGCGCCATTCTGGCTTGCTCTAGCCGGAATCTTCGCGGCGTGGGTGTGCTACTTGTGGAAACCGGAACTTCCAGCAGCTGCTGCAAAACGATGGTCGGGGTTATACCGGCTGCTGTTGAATAAGTACGGATTTGATGAGTTTTATCAGTGGGCCTTCGCGGATGGCGCAAGGGGACTTGGGCGCGTTTTCTGGGAGTGGGGGGACCGGCGCCTCATTGACGGTTTGATGGTCAACGGAATCGCCGGGACCGTAGGCCGGACGGCGGGCTTGGTGCGTCGGATTCAAAGCGGGTTGGTCTATCACTATGCCTTCGTAATGATTATCGGGCTCGTTGGCTTGATGACGTGGCTCCTCTTTCGCTAGGGGCAACTGAGTGACCTTGTTGAGCTCCTATCTCCTTTCCGTATTGATCTGGTTTCCGGTCGTGGGCGGTGTTCTGGTTCTGGCTGTCTCAGCTGATCGCAACGCTGACCGCGCACGCTGGACCGCACTGGGGGTATCGGTAGCAACGTTTCTGTTGAGTATTCCTCTTTGGTCACGATTCGACCGGACCAGTGCGGACATGCAGTTTGTCGAGCGGACGCCCTGGATCGAACGATTTCAGATCGAATACTTTTTGGGTGTAGACGGGATTTCTGTCCCCCTGGTGTTGTTGACTACCTTACTCACGATGGTCGTGGTGGTGTCAGGCTGGCGTGTCATCAAGGACCGGGTGGCTCAGTATTTCGCAGCATTCCTGATCATGGAAGGCCTGATGATCGGTGTCTTCTGTGCGCTGGATGGGATTTTGTTCTACCTTTTTTGGGAGGCAATGCTGATTCCGATGTTCTTGATCATCGGTGTCTGGGGGGGTCCGAATCGGGTCTATGCGGCGATTAAATTTTTTCTCTACACGCTGCTTGGCTCGTTACTGATGTTGATAGCCCTTCTCTATTTGAACCGGGCCGCTGGGGGATCGTTTGATTTGTTGTCCTTCCATCACCTGCCGCTTTCCGCCGGGGTACAGACCCTTGTTTTCCTAGCTTTTTTTGCGGCGTTCGCTGTCAAGATTCCGATGGTGCCGGTCCATACCTGGTTGCCGGATGCGCACGTCGAGGCGCCCACCGGCGGCTCGGTGATTCTGGCGGCTATTACGCTGAAGATGGGCGCCTATGGATTCCTCAGGATCGCCATGCCGATCGCGCCAGATGCTGCGCACCAAATCGCGCCGATCATAATCGGCTTGTCCCTGTTGGCGGTGGTTTATATCGCCCTCGTGGCGCTGGTGCAGCAGGACATGAAAAAACTGATCGCCTACTCCTCTATCTCACACATGGGTTTTGTTACGCTGGGATTTTTTGTGTTTGAAACACGTGCGATGGAAGGGGCAATTGTTCAGATGATTTCACATGGCTTTATTTCGGGCGCGTTGTTTCTTTGTGTCGGCGTCCTTTATGACCGACTTCATTCGAGAGAGATCGCGACCTACGGTGGGGTAATCAAGGTAATGCCCGTATTTTCGTTTTTCATCGTATTTTTTGCGATGGCCAATGCCGGCTTACCCGGGACATCGGGCTTCGTGGGGGAATTCCTTGTTATTCTGGGGGCTTTTTCCGTAAATGGATGGTATGCGACTGTTGCCGCTTTGACACTTATCGTTGGGGCGGCCTACACCCTATGGATGGTAAAGCGTGTGGTTTTTGGATCGATCCAAAATCCAAAGGTGGCCGAATTGGAAGATCTCGACCGGCGCGAGTTAGGTATGTTGCTGTTCATCGCTGTCGGGGTTTTACTCATCGGCGTATGGCCTGCGCCACTACTTGAGGTAATGGCGGCGAGCGTCGATCAACTGCTCGCCCATGTGGCGGTGTCGAAATTATGATGAGCTTGACTGCGCTTGATATTTGGGCTGTCGCACCAGAGATTGTTGTCGCCACCATGGCGTGTCTGGTGCTGGTGGTAGATGTGTATACCCGCTCGTTGCAGCCCTGCGAATTGGCGTATCCGCTGGCCATCGGAACGCTTATTTCAGGGGCGGCGATCTCCTTGATGGGCCTTTATGAAGCGCCCCAGTTAGCCTTGAATGGCCTAGTCATTCGCGACGGCGTCGCTGATGTTCTGAAAACAGGGACTTGCCTGGGTGTTGCCGCCGTGTTGTTCTACGCGCGGGATTATGCACAGGAACGGGGTCTCTGGAGAGGGGAGTATCTCGTGCTTGCGTTGTTTGGTGTGGTAGGCATGATGACGATGATTGGTGCCGCGCATCTGCTCACGCTGTATGTCGGTATTGAGTTGCTCGCGCTGTGTCTTTACGGAATGATTGCGATGGAGCGCGATTCGGTCCGTGCGGCGGAAGCAGCGATGAAATATTTCATCCTTGGAGCGCTTGCGTCTGGAGTGTTGTTGTACGGAATGTCACTGCTGTATGGCTTAACGGGGTCGCTTTCCCTGGTAACTGTGTCGCAGGCTTCTACAACGTTGTCATCGGAAAGTCTTCCGCTGATGCTGGCCATTGCGATGGTGGTGGTGGGACTGCTGTTCAAGCTGGGTGCGGTACCGTTTCATATGTGGGTGCCGGACGTCTATGACGGATCGGCAACCTCCACGACGCTTTACTTGTCGGCAGTTCCAAAGCTCGCCGCCTTCGCTATCCTGTTGCGACTGCTTTTTTCGGGACTTGGGGATTGGATAGAGATCTGGCAGGATATGCTAGCCGTTGCAGCCGTGTTATCGATCGCCCTGGGTAACGTAGTCGCAATTGCGCAGACCAGCATTAAGCGGATGCTCGCGTACTCCACCATTTCCAACATGGGTTTTCTCCTATTAGGCTTTTTTGCGGGTACGGCGGCGGGATATTCGGCGGCGATGGCATATGCCGTCATTTATATGGTGGCTACCCTTGCGGTGTTTGGGGTTATCCTCGCGCTGACACGACCTGGTTTTGAGTCCGATTTACTTGATGATTTTCGGGGACTGAATAAGCGTAATCCTTGGCTCGCGTTTTTGATGCTGACGGTGATGTTCTCGCTGGCGGGAATCCCTCCTACAGCAGGATTTTTTGCCAAACTGATGGTGCTTCAGGCGGCGCTTGGTTCAGGTTTTATAGAGATCGTCGTTGTTGCGGCGATTCTGGCAGTGGTTGGAGCCTTTTATTACTTACGGGTTGTCAAGCTCATGTATTTCGATTCTCCAAAGGCCGGTGTCCTCAAAATCTCAGCTCAGGGGTACCGTCGCAGTACAATCTGGGTGCTCACCGCTAACGCGATTCTGCTTATCGCTATCACCCCATGGATCGGGAAGACCATCGATTTTATTGCTTTTTCATTCGTTCATCTTGACCTTCCATAAGCGCGAGCCGACGCGCTCACAACGGCGGGGAAACCGAAGATTTCTAAGAGTCGGAACCGTGCGAAACGCCCCTTGAACGTGGTAAAATCAGCCACTTAAGAAATCTGTTTTCGCGACCGCAAATCCGCGACGCGCGACCTCTTTAATTTTACTCTTGACCCGCTCCTGATCGGGTAGCGGAATCGTTATGGATGAGATAGCTAAAGAAACGTTCACCGCCAATCTTGAGCAGGAGATGCGCCAGTCGTACCTCGATTATGCGATGAGCGTCATCGTCGGTCGCGCACTTCCTGATGTTCGAGATGGGTTAAAACCTGTACATAGACGGGTTCTATATGCGATGTCGGTGTTGGGTAACGACTGGAATAAGGCCTATAAAAAGTCTGCCCGCGTCGTTGGCGATGTAATCGGTAAATATCATCCGCACGGGGATACCGCCGTGTATGACGCGATTGTTCGGCTTGCTCAGCCGTTTTCGTTGCGCTATCCCTTGGTTGATGGCCAAGGTAACTTCGGGTCGGTCGACGGGGATGCGCCTGCCGCGATGCGGTACACCGAAATTCGGTTGGATCGCATCGCCCACGAACTACTCAATGATCTCGATCGGGAGACCGTCGACTTCGTCCCGAATTACGACGAAACTGAGGAACAGCCGGCGGTGCTGCCAGCTCGTTTTCCGAATCTTTTGGTGAACGGTTCTGCGGGTATTGCCGTGGGTATGGCGACCAATATTCCACCACATAATCTTACCGAGACCGTTGACGCTTGCCTCGCCGTAATTGACGACCCGGAAGTTCAGTTCGAGCAATTGTTGAGTATTTTGCCCGGGCCGGATTTTCCTACCAGTGGAATCATTAACGGTAGCCGCGGAATTCGAGATGCCTACCAGACTGGTCGAGGGCGGGTGCACATTCGCGCCCGGGTAGCTGTCGAGAACATTTCCGGAGGCGACCGCGAGGCCTTGGTCGCGACTGAACTTCCGTATCAGGTCAATAAGGCTCGGCTGCTAGAGAAGATCGCGCAACTTGTACGCGATAAGAAACTCAGCGGGATCTCGGGTTTGCGTGATGAATCGGATAAATCCGGGATGCGCGTAGTGATTGAACTTAAGAAAGGCGAGAACCCTGAAGTTATTCTTAATAATCTTTACCAACATACGCAAATGCAGACAGTGTTCGGTATTAACCTAGTCGCCTTGCGAAACAACCAGCCCCGACTGTTTACACTGATCGAACTCCTCGAGGACTTTATCCGCCATCGAAGGGAGGTGGTGACCCGCAGGACCTTATTTGATCTGAAGAAAGCGCGGGCACGAGCCCATTTGCTTGAGGGTCTCGCTGTCGCGTTGGAAAATATTGACCCCGTCATCGCCCTCATTAAAAAGGCGTCCAATCCATCCGAGGCCCGGGCGGGGCTATTGGCCAAAGCCTGGGAATCAGCCGTGGTGACGCGTATGCTGGCGGCATCTGATCTGGCAGAAGGGGCGCTCGGAGAGACGGAGCCAGGCTGCGGTCCGGGCGAAGACGGCTATCGTCTTTCAGCCACCCAGGCCCAGGCGATTCTGGATCTTCGATTGCACAGGCTGACCGGCCTCGAACAGGAGAAGATCCGGAACGAATACCTCGAGGTACTCGACCGAATTCGAGGCCATCTTCTTATTCTTGGAGATCCTGACAGACTGATGAAAGTGATCCGGGATGAGCTGGTAGCGATTCGGGATCAATACGGGGACGGGCGTCGCACCGAAATCATTGAGCGCCACGAAGACCTTGACAACGAGGACCTGATCACACCAGAGGATATGGTGGTTACGCTCTCCCATGAAGGCTACGCGAAGTCGCAACCGGTCACGGATTACCAGGCGCAACGACGTGGAGGAAAAGGTCGGGTTGCGACACGCACGAAAGAGGAAGACTTTGTCAAGACGGTATTTGTCGCGAACACTCACGATACGGTTATGTGTTTTTCGAATCTTGGGAAAGTGTATTGGCTAAAGGTCTATCAACTGCCGCACGCAGGTCGTCAGGCGCGCGGGAAGCCGCTGGTTAATCTACTGCCGTTAGGAGAAGGCGAAAGGGTCACTGCTGTGCTGCCCTTAATCGCGGGAAACACAGGTCGTTATGTCTGCATGGTCACGCGAAGCGGGGTTATCAAGAAATGTCTTTTAGAGAATTTCTCGCGCAGGCGCTCGGTGGGTCTGATTGCTGTTAGTCTTGTCGACGACGACGAACTCGTCGAGGTTTGTCTCACCGACGGTAACGCTGACGTTCTGATTTTCAGTTCTGCGGGTAAGGCTATTCGCTTTTCCGAAAAACAGGTTCGACCGATGGGTCGAAGCGCGCGGGGTGTCCGAGCACTCAATCTAAAAGCAGACCAGTCTGTGATCGCGATGCTGATTTGCATCGGGGATCGGCAGGGGGGTAAAGTGCTGGTCGCTACGGAGAACGGTTATGGGAAGCGAACCGATTTCAGTGATTTTCCGGCGAAGAATCGGGGTGGCCAAGGTGTTATCGCAATCAAGGTTAACGGGCGGAACGGTCGGGTGATCGGCGCCAAGGAAGTTGAAAGCGACGACGAGTTAATGCTAATTACGGGCGGTGGTCATCTGGTGCGCATTCGCGCGGGTGAAATACCGACCGTGGGGCGCAATACCCAAGGTGTCCGGTTAATACGCCTGGGGAACGAGGAAAACCTGGTCAGTCTTGGTAAAGTCGTCGAGGCGGTTGGGAGCGGGGCAGAGGGTGATCAATCCAGCGAGGCTGTTGAGAATGCGGCAAGCGACGGGGTGGAGGAGGCGTAACGGGCCCTGGCTTCCGAGCAGACGGTAGGGACGTCATACTTGCCTTTTTCGCAAACCGATCCCAAGGCTGCCTAGCGTTTAGATCATGTCTAAGGAAAATAACCTGGAAAATCTGCGTCGTCGCATCGACGACATTGACCTCAAGTTGCTTGACCTCATCAATGAGCGTGTCAGGACTGCTTCGGAGATCGGAGTAGATAAGGCGTTGCGAGGGGAGGCGGTTTATCGTCCCGAGCGTGAAGCGCAGGTCTTCAGGCGACTAATGGATCGTAACGCTGGACCAATGGATGATGACGCGGTTCGATCAATCTTCGGAGAGATCATCTCCAGCGCCCGTGGTGCTGAAGCGCCTGTTCGAGTAGCAGCTCTCGGACCGCGGGGTACGTTCAGCGAGCAGGCAGCCCATAAAGTGTTCGGCAGGCAGATCACGCTGCTAGAGGGAGCTAATATCAGAGAAGTGTTCCGTCTTACTGAGTCAGGTGACGCTCAGTTCGGTGTGGTGCCGGTCGAGAATTCAACCGAGGGAGGTGTCAACGCAACCCTCGATCTACTCATGGAGACAACTCTTCAGGTCTGCAATGAGGTGGAGTTACGCGTCACCCATTGCTTGCTGGCCAGCGAGAATAGCCCCGCTCCCAGGGAGATTGCAGGCCACGAGCAGGCGCTTGCGCAATGTCGTAATTGGCTGGCGACTCACTACGCCGGCGTGCCATTGTTTCCAAAGTCCAGCACAGCTGAAGCCGCTCGAGCCGCCGCGGATGATTCCGAGGTNATGGCAATTGCCTCCTCAGANGCCGCTACGCTNTACGGGCTTGAAGTTCGGGCCCGAGATATCGCAGATGTGCCCGGGAACACGACGCGCTTTCAAGTGCTTTCGACGGCCTCATCCCCGCCGAGTGGTAGCGACAAGACGAGTGTGGTGACTGCGACATCGAATGATGCCGGCTCGTTACTCCAGCTTCTTGAACCCTTGGCCAGGGCCGGAATNAGCATGACCCGAATCGAATCCCGACCCACGCGGGCGGGTCTTTGGAAGTACGTATTTTTCATTGATCTCGAGGGTCACATCACGGAACCNAAGGTTGCCGATGCCTTGAAAGAAATTGAGGGCGCTGCAGCATTCTTGCGGATTCTGGGCTCCTATCCNCGAGCCCTGTGATCGAGATGTCTGCCATTGATCAGTTGATCGCGGGCGGGGTGCGTGGCCTTCAGCCCTATCAACCGGGAAAGCCTGTAGAGGCGCTTGAGCGTGAGCTCGGNATCACCGACATNATCAAGTTAGCNTCNAATGAAAACCCGCATGGCTCAAGCCCTGCGGTGTCTGCTGCTATCACGGGTTTCCTTTCAGGCCTGTCCCGTTATCCGGATGGATCTGGTCATTCCTTAAAACAGGTTTTATCCAAACGACTCGGGGTGCGCGCGACCCAGATTACGTTGGGCAACGGGTCCAACGATGTACTGGATCTCGTTACTCGCGCCTTTGTTGATCCCGGCCAGCAAGTCGTGGTCGCGGAGCATGCTTTCGCGGTCTACGCGCTTTCCGCAAAAAGCGTCAACGCGGAACTAGTTGTTGTTCCTGCACGGGACTTTGGTCATGACCTTGAGGCGATGGCAGCAACGGTAACAGACTCTACCCGAGTAGTGTTTGTCGCGAACCCGAATAATCCTACTGGCACTTATCATGGCAACGATGCGGTCCAGAATTTCCTAAACGNCTTACCCGCTAATACGGTGGCAGTGATCGACGAGGCCTACTTTGAGTACGTCAAAGAAGAGGCGTACCCCGACGGCATCGATCTGCTTTCGTCCTTTCCCAATCTCATTGTCGTTCGCACGTTTTCAAAGGCGTATGGATTAGCAGGACTCAGAGTGGGCTATGCCATCGCCTCAGATCAGATNACGGAGGTGCTCAACCGGGTTCGTCATCCTTTCAATGTCAACTCCCTTGCGCTGATTGCNGCCGAGGCGGCTCTAACTGACGAGAGTTTCGTTGTNGACAGCGTCTCAGAGAACCTCAAAGGTCTGAGACAGCTTGAATCCGGATTCGCAGATCTTAACCTTGAGTGGATTCCATCGGTGGCGAACTTTATCTCTGTTCGGGTCGGAGCAAANGCGACGCAAATATTCGACTCGATGCTNCGGCAGGGAGTGATCGTGCGCCCCGTAGCNAATTATGGGCTCACCGAACATCTTCGGATCAGCGTTGGATTGGAGCAAGAGAANAATCGCGCNCTCCAAGCNTTAAANANCGCNCTTTTAGAGACGGCGAGCACCTGATTACATGGCTNAAGAAAGTCAGCTTGTAGAGACCTTGGCGGTGATCGGGGTCGGCCTAATTGGGGGCTCCCTCGCCGGTGCGCTGAAAGAGTGTGGGGGGGTTGGGTGCGTTGTCGGGTGCGGAAGAAATATCGATAACCTAGAAATGGCGTTGCAACATGGTTTAATTGACCGTTATACGAGGGATCCCCTTGAAGCAGTCTCTGAGGCGGACCTGGTANTGCTTGCGACGCCGGTCAATGCTTTGATTCAATCCCTACCGNCCCTTGCAAAGCATGCGCGCCCGAATGCCGTGATTACGGACGCTGGCAGTGTTAAAAGTGAGGTCATTCATGCTGCAAGGAGCGCTCTGGGAGAGACATTTGGAAGGTTTGTGCCCGGACACCCAATCGCGGGACGCGAAAAGAGCGGGGCTGACGCGGCGGTGACAGACCTTTTCCGGGATCGCTGGGTTGTTTTAACTCCACTAGCCGAAACCGACCCGACGGCTATAGAGCTGGTAAAGCAGATGTGGGAGCAAGTAGGAGCCCGAATTCGCCTGATGGACCCCGAGTCGCACGACGAGATTCTGGGNATGACCAGTCATCTCCCTCACGCAGTCGCCTATGCACTGGTTGCGCAATTGGCCGACCANTCGAGAAACGAGGAATATGCCTCTATGACCGCGGGCGGGTTTTTGGATATCACTCGGGTGGCGTCCAGCGACCCCGCAATGTGGCGCGACATCTTTTTGCACAATGCAAAACCGACCGCGAATCTCATTCGAAAGCACCGAAAAGTACTCGAGCGGCTCGAGGGGTTGATCCGAGAGGGAGATGCCCAAGGCTTGCAGGAATGGTTTGAGTCGGCGAAGGCGCTTCGGTCGAGCCTCGAGGACACAAGGAATCATCAGCGGTCNAAGGTGAGATGAGCGGNATTGTTTCGACACCNGGGGNGGCACTCCTNGGTGTGGTAAGGGTGCCTCCGGATAAATCNATCAGCCACCGTTCGATCATATTCGGCGCAATCGCGGACGGGGTAACCAAAGTTTCAAATCTCCTGGAGGGTGAAGATGTCCTAGCAACCGTCGAGGCTTTTCGAAACTTGGGTGTGGCAATCGACGGGCCGGAGGCTGGCAACATGACGATTTCCGGCGTTGGGAAGAATGGCCTGGAGGCGGCGGGCTGCGAACTAGACCTTGGAAACTCTGGCACCTCGATGAGGTTGTTGTCTGGCCTTTTGGCGGGTCAACGCTTTAGCAGCCGGCTTACGGGAGACGCGTCATTAAAGCGCCGACCGATGACCCGAGTCGTCGAGCCATTGACCAAGATGGGGGCCCGGATAGNCGCCNCCGATGGCCATCCGCCTTTAGATATCTTGGGCGCTGCCCNGCTNCATGGGATCGANTATCGCCTGCCGATGGCGAGCGCTCAGGTTAAATCTGCACTTTTGCTGGCNGGACTATNCGCATCNGGACAGACAATTGTTGACGAGCCGACAAAGACGCGCGATCACACGGAACGAATGCTGGCGGGTTTTGCCGGTGNGACCTGGAACCCGACCGGTCCGGTGAGCATCAATTCGCAAATCGAGNTGACGGGNCAAACTCTGGCCNTTCCCGGGGACATCTCCTCTGGCGCTTTTCTGTTGGTTGCGGCGACACTCCGCCAGGGTAGTGATGTTCTATTGTCGGGTGTGGGAGTAAACCCAACGCGTTCGGCGGTGTTGGAAATTCTTGGGTTGATGGGCGCAGACATTGAGCGATCCCGGGAGCGAATAGAGTCGAACGAACCGGTCTGCGATCTTCGCGTGCGCTCTGCCGAACTTAAGGGCATTGATGTTCCGCCCGAGTTTGTAGCCAACGCGATAGATGAATTCCCGGTCATTGCGGTGGCGGCGGCTGGCGCATCGGGTATTACCCGAATTCGCCGCGTATCAGAACTTCGAGTCAAGGAGTCCGACAGAATTGCAGCGATGGTTCAGGGGCTGACTCAGCTTGGAATTGATGCNGTTGAGTATCCGGATGGAATGGATGTTGTAGGGGGCCAGTTTACTTCTGGTTCGGTTGATAGTTTTGGAGATCATCGTATTGCAATGGCTTTTGCGGTGGCGGGTTGTTTTGCCGATGGGCCGGTCGAGGTATCTGAGGCTGATAATATCCGGACCTCATTTCCAAATTTCGCCTCACTGATGAACTCCGTGGGACTCAACATAAGGGAATACCCGTGAGAACGTCCGGCGATGTAGCTGCACCGGTCCTGGCGATTGATGGACCGAGTGGTACCGGTAAGGGCACGATCGCGGCTCGGGTCGCCGAGTACCTCGGATGGCACACCCTGGATAGCGGCGCCTTGTATCGTGCGATAGCATTTCTTGCGGTGGAGAACCGCATCGATCCGGGTGACACCGACGGGCTGGAGGAGCTTGCGAAATCAAGTGTCGTTGAATTTGTAGTGAGATCAGACGGGGTGAATATCCTTCTCGACGATCGGGATATCACAGACGAGGTGCGAAGCGAGTCCGGGGGAAAGAACGCGTCGATTTACGCAAAGATTCCCGCTGTCCGAAAAGCCCTGCTGCATAGGCAACAAGCGATGCGGACTGCCCCCGGTCTGGTCGCAGACGGGCGGGATATGGGCACTGTCGTTTTCCCGGACGCTTTTCTCAAGGTGTTCCTCGACGCCTCAGCAGCAGTTAGAGCACAAAGACGCCATAAGCAGTTGAGTGGAAAGGGTTTTGATGTTAAATTGCGCGCCCTTGAACGGGAGATCGCGGAGCGCGACGAACAGGACCGAAATAGGGCGGCATCACCGCTCGTACCGGCTGCTGATGCGATAGTGCTAGACACGTCCGAGAAGGATATCGGCCAGGTGTTTGCGGATGTCATGCAGTTGGTTGACAAACGCTTGGCGTCTCGACAGATCTCTCGTACGTAGGAAAATCAGGGACTGGCTCAGGGCTAGTCGAAATTCACCTCTAACCATGCCGCGCGCAGTTGCAGCGGCCCTCGTAAAAATGTCAGAAACCTTTGAACAACTCCTTGAAGAAAGCCTGAAAGACACGGTAATGCAAACAGGCGCCGTCATCTCGGCTGAAATTGTCGACATCAACGGCGACTATGTCGTTGTCAATGCTGGTCTAAAGTCAGAATCTGAAATTCCCGCAACTCAGTTCCGCGACGCGGATGGAGCTGTCTCTGTACAGGTCGGTGAGTTTGTCGAGGTAGCGATTGAGGCGATTGAAGATGGCTTTGGAAACACTCGGCTGTCTCGAGAACGTGCTCGACGCGTTAAATCCTGGGAAACACTCAAGGTGGCATTTGAAAGCGAGTCGGTCGTTACTGGATTCTTGACGGGTAAGGTAAAAGGGGGCTTTACCGTATCTTTGGATGAAGTGCGGGCATTTCTCCCAGGCTCCCTCGCTGATGTCCGACCTGTCACCGACTCGACGCATCTGGAGAACCGGGAACTGGAGTTTAAGGTTATCAAACTCGACCAGGGTCGGAACAACGTGGTTGTCTCCCGGCGAGCCGTCGTTGAGCAGGAGATGCAGGAAGAGCGTAGTGCCTTGCTTGAGAATCTCGAGGAAGGTCAGGTCATTAAAGGGGTGGTCAAAAACCTTACGGACTATGGTGCGTTCGTCAACCTTGGAGGTCTCGATGGGCTGCTGCACATCACCGACATCGCATGGAAGCGCGTGAAACATCCTTCAGAGGCATTGAATGTCGGCGACGAGGTTACCGTCCGTGTATTGAAGTTTGATCGTGAAAGAAATCGTGTTTCCCTGGGTATGAAGCAGTTAGGTGAGGATCCTTGGGCGGACATTGCGCGACGGTATCCGGAAAAAACACGGATCTTCGGCAAAGTTACCAATATCACCGACTACGGCGCGTTCGTGGAACTTGAAGAAGGCGTCGAAGGGCTGGTGCATGTGTCCGAGATGGACTGGACGAACAAGAACGTCCACCCCAACAAAATTTGTCATCTTGGAGACGAGGTTGAGGTGATGGTCCTCGAGGTCGACTCAGAACGGCGGCGAATCTCGCTCGGTATGAAGCAGTGTACCGGCAACCCTTGGGATGACTTCGCGGCGACTCACCAGCGCAATGACAAGATTACCGGCGAAATAAAGTCAATTACAGACTTTGGTGTCTTCATTGGCCTTGAAGGCGGTATCGATGGACTGATTCATTTAAGTGACCTCTCGTGGGATCGGGAGGGCGAGGATGCAGTACGGGACTTCAAGAAAGGTGATCAGATTACCGCTGTTGTACTGTCAGTGGATCCAGAACGGGAAAGAATATCGCTTGGAATCAAGCAAGCGCAGGACGACCCATTCAATGCTTTTGTTGGCACGCATTCCAAGGGAGCTTCGGTTAAGGGCGTTATCACCACAGTAGATGCAAAAGGNGCTGTGATTGAGNTGGGCGAAGGGGTGGANGGTTACTTGCGNGCCACGGACTTGTCGCGTGACTATGTAGAGGATGCGCGGTCAGTGTTGAATCCNGGCTCGGATATTGAGGCTAAGATCACGAGTATTGATCGTAAGACGCGGCGGATTACCCTTTCGATCAAGGCGCTTGAAGCTGAAATTGAAGATAAAGCGGTGCAACAATATAGTGGCCAAGTATCTGCGATGACCTCCTTGGGTGACAAACTCAAGGAGGAGCTTGAGAAACAGGAAAGCTGAGTTTCTCCAAGGTAAACGGGGGACGGTAGGATACGATGAAGACCATGACTAAGTCAGAACTCATCGAGCGGTTGTCGTTGGAGCAACCGCACTTACCGCCACGAGATGTGGAGTTTTCAGTGAATGCGGTGCTCGACCACATGCGNAGGGCTCTCGTCGCAGGGGATNGGATTGAGATTCGGGGATTCGGCAGTATTGGGCTTAGATACCGGATGCCCCGAACCGGCAGAAACCCGAAGACCGGCGATTCCGTTAGTGTGCCGGGTAAGTATGTACCCCACTTCAAGCCCGGGCGTTTACTTCGCGAACGCGTCAATCAGGAAAGTGTCTCCGAAAGTTCAAGAGATGAAGCCTCCCCTGAGGTTGGGTAACGCGGTCTCGCTTGCACCAAAAGTCNAACGGAGGCAATAGGTAAAGGCGGGTCGATGCTCAAAAAGTTGTTGACAACTGTCGTGATTTTGATCGCCGTTGGAGTGGGTGTCACCTTCGCGGCAAAAAATCCACAGGCGGTTTCGCTCTCGTACTATTTTAATTTGGCCTGGGAGGGTCCTTTGGTGATCGCGTTGGTTGCCACATTGGCTTCCGGTGTTTTCCTTGGCGCCGCTCCACTGCTACTGCGGATATTTCAACTCAAGCGCAAACTCAATGCTGCCTGCTCTGTAGATTCCGCCGGGGGGCGGGAAGCGCAATTGGCCNAGATGCCGAGAGACCTTCGGAAGGACAGATAGCGTCATGGACCCGATCTGGCTTCTCGCCCTGTTGCCACTTGCAGTCATCTCCGGCTGGCTTGCGGCCTGGCGCACGCACTCGCATGTCCAGCGTGGATCTCTACCCGCCCCGATGTCAGAGACCTACTACCGCAGTATTAACTTTTTGGCGAATGATCAACATGATCAAGCTCTGGACGTATTGGCCAAAGCGCTTGAGGATTATGACGAATCGCTGGAGATTCAACTCGCCCTAGGCACCTTATTTAGGCGACGAGGAGAGATCGAACGAGCAACGCAAATTCATCAAAGCCTGATAGCCCGTCCCGGGCTCAGTCGAGACCAGAAGAGTGAAGTCCTTTTTGAGCTTGCAAGTGATTACTTCAAGGCAGGCATGCTCGATCGATCAGAGAATCTGCTGCTGGAGTTAGGTGTCGGCGACGGGTTCCGTGAGCCGGCGCTCCGCTTATTAATTCAGATCTATGAAAGCGGAAAGGAATGGGAGCGTGCTATCGCTGCGGCTGGCCACCTCGACCGTCTAACCCCTGAAACGTGGGGACCGGTTATAGCGCAGTATCACTGTGAACTTGGAGAGCGTGACCTTAGTGGTGGAGATTACAGAGCAGCAAAGGCACGGGCAGACAACGCGTTGAAGCTTAACCGCAACTGCGCCCGTGCGGTGATTTTGCGGGGTAGGCTAGATGCCTTGGCGGGAAGCCATCGCCAAGCAGTCAAGACCTGGATGGGTCTGTGCGACGACCATCCCGAGATGCTCCACGAGGTCGCAGGCCTGGTGCGGGCAAGCTCTGAGAGCTTGGGACAGCAAGAGGTCTATGCCGAGTTTCTAAAACAAGCGGTGGAGGCGAGTTCAGACGAACGGCTTCACCTGCTCCTGGTAGATCACTTTTCTGGACAGGGCCGTACTGAGGATGCTGAGATGCAGTTGCTGTCTTGGGTCGAGGAGAAAGCAAGCCTTTCAGGTCTCCATCGCCTTCTGGAGATTCGGGTCGATCGGGAGCCGGGGTCGACTTCTGAGCGCGATTATCAGTTGGTCCGTAAAGTAACAGGCAAATTACTCGCGGATCGTGTTGGCTACGAGTGCCGTTTTTGCGGATTCCAAGGAAAATCGCTGCATTGGCAGTGCCCCGGATGCAGGCATTGGGACACTACGGCGCCAAGGGTAGCCACCCTCAAACTCTCTTAGCAGGCTGTGAAGTATTTACCTTGAAGTTGTTTATGGAAAAAAAGAATATTCATGACGCCGTAAAAGAGGCGGCNATTTTCTTTAAACAAACAACTACAAGGAGCGTAGACCATGTCTCAATTANTTCCCAAAGCCNTTTCNAGCGTACTGCTCGCAGNCGCGCTGAGCNTGAGCTATTTTGCGAACGCCGAGCCAGTCGACCTAAATCAGGCCGACGCCGAGACTCTTGCCGACAATATCGTCGGTGTTGGACCCGTGCTTGCCGAAGCAATTGTCGCGTATCGGCTCGAGAATGGCCCTTTTGTTTCGACAGAACAACTGTTGGAAATTCCCGGGCTGGGCCCAAAACTGCTNGAGAAGAACGAAAAGTCTCTGTTGGTGGATGGAAAAGCCTACGAGAACTGATAAAATTTACNAGTGACTTCGGGGAAGGGTGTCTGAAATGGCACCCTTTTCTTTTTGCCTAACCATTGGTTCGTGTTCTAGGGCCCCGTCCATGAAGGTAACAATCGTTGGTAGCGGCTATGTAGGGTTGGTCTCGGGTGCGTGCCTTGCTGATGTAGGTAATCATGTNTTGTGCATGGATGCAGATCCAACNAAGATAGAAAATCTCAAAAAAGGGCGGATCCCGATTTATGAGCCCGGGTTGGAGGATCTGGTTACGTTGAACTCGTCANAGGGCCGACTTAAATTCACCACGAATCTAGACGAGGCTGTAGGCTTCGGCGAGGCNATTTTTATCGCGGTCGGTACGCCGCCGGACGACGACGGCGCTGCGGACCTCCAGCATGTCCTTGCGGTGGCTCGTGGAATTGGTGATGCTNTGTCTGAGTATCGCGTTATTATCAACAAATCTACCGTGCCCGTTGGAACGGCTGCGAAAGTCCGCGCTGAGATTCAGGCTCGACTGGATGCCCGGGGGGTTGAGGTGAATTATTCTGTTGTGTCGAATCCAGAATTTCTGAAGGAAGGCGCTGCGATTGAGGATTTTCTTAAGCCAGACCGAATTGTGATTGGAGCCGATGAAGAGCGCCCTCGACAGTTAATGCGTGAGCTCTACGCGCCGTTTAATCGGAGTCACGACAGACTTCTCTTTATGGACCTACCTTCGGCCGAACTTACCAAGTACGCAGCGAATGCCATGCTGGCAACTAAGATTTCTTTTATGAANGAACTCGCGAACATTGCCGAGCGNGTNGGCGCTNATATTGAAACGGTGCGGATTGGTATTGGGTCGGATCCAAGAATAGGNTATCACTTTATCTATCCTGGTTGCGGCTATGGCGGTTCCTGTTTTCCAAAAGACGTNCAAGCCCTCGCAAGAACCGCTGACAGTGCCGGGTTTGAACCTAAACTTCTGAACGCGGTGGAGGCGGTGAATCACGCGCAGAAACTCAGTCTTATAGAAAAGGTGACCTCCCGATTTGGAGATGACCTTACCGGCCGTCATTTTGCGGTCTGGGGNCTTGCTTTTAAGCCGAACACCNACGATATGCGGGAGGCNCCCAGCNNCGTAATGATCNGGGAGTTGTGNCGCCGCGGGGCGACCGTTTNNGCGTTNGATCCGGTTGCNGTNGATGAGGCCAGAGNCCTTCTTGTGGATGTTCAAGGGGTGACGTTTGGNNCGGACCTTTATAGTGTTATCNANGGTGCCGACGCGTTGTTGTTGTTGACCGAATGGAAGGCATTCCGGAGCCCGGATTTTGGGAGGATCCGCGACGGACTTCGCGCACCAGTTGTGTTTGACGGCCGTAATGTTTTCGATCCCGAGGTGGTGAAAAAACAGGGGTTCGACTACTACAGTATCGGCCGCCAGCCAATTCTGATGAGTTGAAGGCGATTAACCCTGTGAGCGCCCAAATTACTGATTCCCTGAGTTCGCTTCGGACATTGGTNGTCGGAGATACGATGCTGGATCGCTACTGGATTGGAGACGTGACGAGGGTGTCGCCAGAAGCGCCAGTACCTGTCGTTAACGTTTTGGATATCAAAGAGTGCGCCGGGGGAGCGGGTAACGTCGCTGCGAATATTGCCTCGTTGGGACCGCGTTGCGAACTACTCTCATTNATTGGNGANGACGCAGCTGGACGTCGACTAAGCGAGTTACTGGCGTCTGCGGGGGTGGACCGGCATCTGCACATTGACGCCAAGGGACGGACCACCGAAAAGCTGCGTATCGTTTCCCGGAACCAACAATTNTTGCGAGCCGACTTTGAGTCTCGGCCGACTGCAGATCTGTTNGCCCAAAGTGTCGCAGATTTTCGGGATATCAGCCGTGGCGTTAACTCAATCGTTATCTCGGACTACGGTAAGGGCGGGCTCACTCACATTGAAGAAATGATCCANATCGCGANAGATCGCAAAATCCCGGTAATTGTTGATCCGAAGGGGGNGGACTACTCTCGGTATCAAGGNGCTACTTTAGTGACACCTAATCGANATGAATTTGAGNTAGCCACGGGAGTGGGCACGGGAGATCCGGCGTTTGTTGATACCGCCCACGAGCTTGTTCGGTCGGCCGAACTTTCTGGCCTCCTAGTGACTTGCGGGGAAGACGGGATGACACTCTTTTTGTCTACGGGAGAAGTTCTGCACCAGGATGCGACCGCCCGGGAGGTNTTCGATGTCAGTGGCGCTGGGGACACTGTGGTCGCGATTATTGCTGTTGGTGTTGCGGCGGGCNTTACTTGGGCNGAGTGTATAAAGTGGGCAACNCTTGGCGCCAGTGCCGTAGTCAGCCGCTTCGGGACCAGCGTNGTACGAAAGTCGGACCTAAATCTTACTGTAGCNGCGGANCNAGAGCGATGATCGTGGTAACNGGTGGNGCAGGATTCATTGGNTCGAATCTGATTTCGGCGCTCAANGCAGCCGGTGAANACGANATNATTCTGGTNGACGATCTNNCGGANACCGCCAAGATTCCNAANATCAATGACCTNNGCATTTCAGANTANCTNGACAAGGAAGATTTTCGCAATGTACTGCGNAAGTCNGGGTTACCGGTGGGGATCAGGACGGTCTTTCATCAAGGAGCCTGTTCGGACACCATGGTCAGTGACGGAAAATACGTAATGGACGTCAACTACGACTATTCAAAGACCGTGCTCCATGCGTGTTCAGACTCTGGAACGCCGCTCATCTATGCGTCGTCGGCATCGGTTTATGGGCGAGAGGGCCCATTTGTCGAATCGGTCGAAAATGAAAACCCGTTAAATGCTTATGCCTTCTCCAAGACATTATTCGATCATTACGCGTTTGCAAAGGGTCGTCGACCATCCTCCCAACTGGTGGGCCTTCGATACTTCAATGTTTATGGTCCACGTGAGGGTCATAAGGGTCGAATGGCGTCAGTCGCGTGGCACCTGACTCATCAATATTTTGAAAACGGTACCGTACAGTTGTTCGATGGTTCTGATGGGTATGGTGCTGGAGAGCAGAGGCGGGACTTTATCCATGTAGACGACGCGGTACGCGCAAACCTTTTTTTCCTTCAGAATGCCGATAAAAGTGGCGTCTTC
>NHDO01000055.1 GCA_002171735.1 Proteobacteria bacterium TMED61
CCGTGTTTTTTCCATTCCGTTTGGCGGAGACCGGGATTACAATAAGGCCACCAGCAGACTGGTGGCGGATGCCGGCCATAGTGCGATGTTACTAAGTCGCGGCGCGGTGCAGCGTAACGGCGTTCGTCATGACGGCCTGCTGCCGATGGTCGACCGGGTNATGTCGAGGAACGCAGAAGTACCTGNTTTTCTTGCGGACCTGCAAACACGGTTGAGCTGGGAAGGGCGATAGTTTCAAGCAACACGATTGGGGAGGAATCGGGTGGCAAAGAAATCTAGTCGAATGGGCGGCCGGACTGCCCGCCAGGCGCTGCGGGCAGCACCCATACCCGAAGACGAAAAACCAGTCAGGCCGGGTCTTCAGAGTGGCCGCTATCAACCACTGACCCAGCCTCAGGTCGAGCAGATTCACGAAGCTGCGTTGACGACACTCGAAACCATCGGTTTTGCTAATGCTTTGCCGTCCATCATCGAGCGTGTGACTGCAGCTGGCGGCACCTTCACCGAGGATGAGCGTCTCCTCATTCCGCGGGCACTTGTAGAAGATGCTTTATCGCAGTGTGCAAAGAACGTTACCTTGCATGCTCAGGACCCTCGCTACGACCTTGACCTCAGCGGCAGTCGTACCTATTTCGGGACGGCAGGTGCGGCGGTGCATATCGTCGATACCGTCAAGCGTGAGTATCGTGAGTCGATGACCCAGGACCTGTACGATGCGGCGCGGATCGTTGACCAAATGGAGCATATTCATTTTTTCCAGCGCTCCATGGTATTACGCGATATCGAAGATCCTGCCGAGATGGATTTCAATACCTGTTATGTCTCTATCGCGGGCACTTCCAAGCATGTCGGCACAAGCTTCGTGGACCCCGCCCACGTGCACCAGGCCGTCGATATGCTTGAGTTGATCGCCGGTGGTGAGCAAGCGTGGCGGGAGCGGCCCTTTGTGAGTTGTTCCTGTTGCTTTGTCGTTCCGCCGATGCGCTTTGCGGAAGATGCCTGCCGGGTGCTGGAGGCGTGTGTAGAGCGTGGTATGCCGATACTGCTGCTGGCAGCAGGGCAGGCTGGGGCAACCAGTCCGGCCTCACTGGCGGGTGCGGTGGTTCAGGAAGTAGCTGAGGTTCTGGGCGGGCTTGTTTATGTCAACCTGATCAAGCCGGGGCATCCGGCGATCTTCGGCACATGGCCTTTTGTTTCGGACCTGCGCACCGGGGCCATGAGCGGGGGCAGTGGGGAACAGGCAGTGTTGATGGCAGCCTGCGGCCAGATGGGGCGTTATTACGATTTGCCAACGGGGATAGCAGCAGGAATGGCGGATGCCAAGCTCCCAGACGCACAGTCTGGCTACGAAAAAGGGTACACGAATGTACTGGCCGGTCACAGCGGCGCCAATCTGATTTATGAAGCCGCCGGCATGCACGGGAGTCTGCTCGGATGCTGTCTGGAAAGTTATGTTATCGATAATGACATGCTGGGCGCGATCAACCGTACGATTCGTGGTATCGAGATCACCGAAGAGTCGCTTTCGGTTGAAACTATCCGTGATGTTTGTATCGATGGACCCAGCCATTTTCTTGGCCACGACCAGACTATGCTGCTGATGCAGCGGGATTATGTCTATCCGGAAGTCGGAGACCGGCTCAGCCCGAAAGAGTGGAATGAAAAGGACAAACCCGATCTGCTCGAAGTCGCGCGGTCAAAAGTTGCCCAAATTCTGTCAAGCCCGAGGCCAGAACACCTTTCTTTGGAAACGGATCGGAAAATTCGGGATCGCTTTCCAGTCCGACTCAGCGAGCAGACGACGGGGAAGGTAGAAACTGCCTGACAGCGGCGCGATATTCAGCCGTACAACGACTCAAGGTTAAGCGCGTAAGTCAGGGCGCAAGCCGTGTGATCTCCCATTCGCCGCTGGTATCACGGGTATATTCAAACCGGTCATGCAGTCGATCAGACTGACTCTGCCAGAACTCGATGCTTTCGGGTTCCAGTCGGTAGCCACCCCAGAAAGAGGGAAGCGGTACCTCACCGGAGGCGAATTTCTGTTCTGCCTCCTGCAGTTTGGATTCCAGTATTCCCCGGGNGGATATCGCACTACTCTGATCTGATGCCCATGCCCCTAGCTGGCTACCGCGGTTACGGGTAAGGAAATATTTCAAAGATTCGCTNNTACTGATCCGTGAGATCGACCCCCGGATGATTACCTGGCGGCCGTGTCTTACCCAGGGAAAAAGCATGGCCCCCCGGGGATTCTCCTCCAGATCTCTGGCTTTGCGACTGGTGTAGTTGGTGAAAAAGACAAAGCCCTTGGCATCATAAAGTTTCATCAGCACGGTGCGTACGCTCGGCACCCCGAGACCGGAAGCCGTTGCCAAACTGACGGCATTGGGGGCGTCAGAGTCTACTGAACAGATCTCACAGAACCAGTGCTCGAACTGTTCGATTGGATCCTTTGCCATGGTGTCGGGATCAAGCGACCCTTGAGAGAAATCGTCCCGGATATGTTCGGGCAGCGTCATGGCGTCGGGCACGGTTGCACAGGGTTCATTAATGCACCACCACCGCTTTACCGTTTTGGCTTACGGGTAGATCGTAACTCCAGATATCGACATTCAGGCCCTGTTCGCGCCAATGCTCTGCGAGCGTACCCAGATAGCGTTGGAAACTGGGTTGCTCCAGATAGGCTTTGTCGTTGACGTACCGGAGAATCCCCTGGGTATGGAAAGTGCGAAAAGCACCGTCGAGACGCATCACTTCCTGGCCAGCCCTATCGAAGAACACGATGGTGGGAGCGAATTGAATATTGAGCTCACGGGCAAATGTTCTNGCGGTAGTTGCACGTCCATCCGGTGTTGTCACCGGAGTGTCGGACCACATGTCGATCTGTACNGAGCGCATCTTCTCTGCCTGCGCTTGGACAAGTTCATGAATCAGTACCTTCTGGTGCAGCGTATCGCATTGTCGGCAGTTCGGTTGCTCAAAATAGACCGCGAGCGGACGTTCGTTGTCCGAAGANAGATCATTCGATNCGNTGTCNAAGAAGGGCTGTGGGTTCAGTTGGGAATTGGCATCCTGTTTTTCTGCGTTTGCCAGATACTCGCTGAANTCGCTTGAGTTATCTGCGCCGCTTCGAGCCCAGGCGAGCGCGGCCCGGAGTGCATCGGGCGGGTAATAACCGTTCAGCCTCAGAACTACCTCGCGTGCCTCGTTAAAAAAGAGCAGGGTCGGGGTGTAGTTGACCCGAAGTGCTGCGGCCAGCGTTTTTTCGGTAAAGGTCCGACCGCCGACCTGAACCACCTCGCGGTCGCCCCACATATTGACCGCCACAAGGTCGAAATTTGATTGCATCACCTCTGCGATATCCCGNTGGGNAAAGTTGTGCTCAATCAGTGCGTTACAGTACGGACAACCAGCCTGCCAGAAGTAGAGAACCAGTCGGCGGCCTTCGGCCGCCGCTTCGTCGATATCTTCCTCGAAATCGAGAAAGCTCTCCTTGAACCATCCAGGGTGCTCTGTATCCACTGCGCCCAGAAAGGCACCCACAGACCCACTTTGGGCAGACGCGGGNAGATTTATAACCACGCCGAGCGTCAGTAGTCCCACGAGCAACGCTACCGCAGAGCNCATTGCAGATTTTGATCTGGCGTGATCGACACTCATGAGACGCGGACTGGAAACGAAGCGATTTTTTCTCGCCATTCGCGAGGCCCTTCTGTATGAGCGGAGGCGCCGGTGCTGTCTACCGCAACAGTGACCGGCATATCCTCCACTTCAAACTCATAGATAGCCTCCATACCGAGATCTTCGAACGCGATCACGCGTGCAGTCCGGATTGCTTTGGAAACGAGATATGCNGCTCCGCCCACGGCGATGAGATAAACACTCTGATGCTGCTTGATCGCAGCGATGGCTTCCGGGCCGCGCTCGGCCTTCCCAATCATGCCGGCAAGGCCCGTTCCGGAAAGCATGGGCTCGGTGAACTTGTCCATGCGGGTGGCCGTAGTGGGCCCCGCGGGACCTACTGCCTCATCGCCCACAGGATCGACCGGTCCGACGTAGTAAATAAACCGGCCAGTGAAATCGACGCCGTCAGGAAGCGGCGCGCCCGATTGCATCAGTTCNACCAGTCTTTTGTGGGCGGCATCACGCCCCGTCAAGAGTCGACCGCTCAGCANNAGGTTGTCACCGATGCGCCACGACCGGTAATCCTCTGGAGTCAGTTCATCNAGATTGACGCGTTGTCCCACTACCTGCTGAGTAATCTCGGGCCACGAGGAAGCGTCAATCTGGGGCAGTTCGGCAGGCCCCGAACCATCGAGGGTAATATGGATATGCCGGGTTGCTGCGCAGTTTGGAATCATAGCAACGGGCAACGAGGCCGCGTGTGTCGCATAGGTGTTGATCTTGACATCCAGCACGGTCGTAAGGCCGCCAAGTCCCTGGGCACCGATTCCCAGCCGATTGACCGCCTCGTAAATTTTGAGACGTAATGTTTCAGTCGGGGTTTTGGGTCCGCGCTCCACAATTGCAGCCATGTCGACAGGCGCCATCAGGGATTCTTTCGCCATCAGCATCGCCTTTTCNGGTGTACCGCCGATCCCAATACCGAGAATGCCTGGCGGGCACCATCCAGCCCCCAGGGTCGGCAGNGTCTCAGTAACCCACTCAGTCAGATCGTCGCTGGGGTTCAGCATGGCGAGTTTTGCTTTGTTCTCGGATCCGCCACCTTTGGCAGCAACGGTGAGTTCAATCGAATGTCCTGGGACGATCTCGGTATGCACCACGGCCGGTGTATTGTCTCCAGTATTTTTTCGATCCCCGATGGGAGGCGCGATCACTGATGCCCGAAGCGGATTATCAGAATTGGTATAGGCCCGTCGGACACCTTCGTCGATGGCCTGCTGCAGCGAGCAATCACCCTCAATCATGACTGATTGACCAAGCTTCACGAACACCACCACGATGCCAGTATCCTGGCAGATAGGCCGATGTCCCTGCGCTGCCATGCGTGAGTTGATCAGGATTTGCGCAATGGCATTCTTTGCAGGTTCTGAGGCCTCGAGCTTATAGGCCTGCGTCATCGCCTCGACAAAATCAGGGGGGTGATAGTAGGAGACGTACTGCAGCGCATCAGCGATGCTTATTGAAATGTCTTCAGTTTGAATACGTGTCATGCGCCGGGAATAACCTGCCGGATGGACTTCATCTTGACCATTAGGGTTGAAGTGTAGCAAAGCCCATAGAAAAAGATGGATTCACTGCACAAGGATCATTCCACAAGCGCCGGCAAATTGTTAGGATAGCCATTTGGGTTTGCTGTTGTCGGGCAGGCCGACCCGGAGTTGGAATCCGGNCAGATACTGCTTANTTTCAGAGATTATGCTCGACTCGCTCAACCCGGCAATCCGATGGCTTGCCACCTGCGTTCTGCTGGTGGGCCTGTTCGAATCAAGTCCTGCTAGCGCCTTCGTTGAAGTCAGGCAGCACAAGATGCGGTGCAGCACCGCTTTTCCATGTCCCCGGGAGCTGCAGGACCGGGTGAATTTCTGGATTGACATCTACAGTCGCTGGGACAGCCAGGATGCCGTGTTGCATGACTCAGTCGTCCCCAGTCGAGTCTATAAGGTGATTGAGGGACGAGCCTGCGGCCGCAAGGGCAATACCGCATTCATCAAGGATCAGAAAAAACGCATCGCGGCGGAATTGCATACGCTGGCCAAGAAGGTAGACCGCAAGTCCCCGGTAAATAGCGCCTACCAGAAACACCTTCTCAAGCTCTTTCCGGACCGTTCAGGAGCAGACATNCGGCGAGCAGCGGGAGATATCCGCTGCCAGTCAGGCAACCGTGACGGGTTTACCACAGCACTGCGGCGGTTCGGNACCTACGGTCCCATGGTGCGTCGGGTGNTAAAGGATTCAGGATTGCATAGCGACATTCAGTATCTGCCTTTTGTGGAGTCGTCCTATAGTCCAAAGGCCTATTCACGGGTTGGGGCGGCGGGCCTGTGGCAGATCATGCCGGCCACTGGCCGGGATCTGGGTCTGGTACTAAATGCCACTGTGGATGAGCGTCTTGATCCCGAGGCGGCAAGCTGGGCGGCAGCCCGTTATCTGAAAAATGCTCGAAAAACTCTGACAGTTGCTGCCCGGGCTAAAAACAGCAAGGTTTCCAGCCGTGAGCTTAGCCCTTTTGTCATCACTTCTTACAATTATGGTGTGAATGGCATGCGCCGGGCGATCAAGAAAATGGGCCCGGATTACATACAGGTGATCAACCAGTATCGNTCCAGAAAGTTTCAGGTCGCGGTAAAGAATTTTTATGCAGGTTTTCTGGCGGCGAGGCATGTGGCCCGTAACCAAAAACAGTTCTTCGGTGACATCAAGCCTGGTCGACCGCTTCAGTATCAGACNCTGATTCTTGATCGGCAGGTTTCCATCGCTNGGGTACAGAGTGTCTTTGGCCTTTCTGAGGCGGAATTAAAGGTATTGAACCCTGCGCTCACGCGTTTTGTCTGGCACGGCTGGCGCTTNATCCCAGATGGGTACAAGTTGCGCCTGCCACGACGGCAGGACAGCTGGCGCAATCAAGTGGCACGGCTTCGGATGATGCCTTTCGAGACTCGTCAGGGTGGGTCTGTCGAATATACCGTNCGTACAGGGGACACGGCCTGCGGGATTGCGGCCGCGTTNCGGGTCGACTGCCGTGCACTNATTGCGGTTAACGGCCTTAACCGCAAGGCGGTCATCCGTGTCGGTCAGAAGTTGCAAGTGCCTGCAAAGGGGCGCAGCAGAAGCCGCATTGCGCAGCGCGGTAGCTATGAGATCCAGCCGGGAGATAGCGCCTGTGCGGTTGCGGGNCGCTTCGGNGTGGACTGTGATGATCTGCTGGCAGCNAANGGCNTGCATCGAGGCTCNGTGCTTCAGGTTGGAGCGTCGCTGGTGATTCCTGGCACTATTNCAACTGCGCCGGGTGGAAGCTATACCGTCGGCAAGGGAGACAGCGCCTGCAGTATTGCAAGCCGTCATGGCATCAGTTGTGACGCCTTGCTCGCGGCCAATGGGCTCGCCAAAAGTGATCTGATTTTTCCTGGACAAACTCTCACTGTACCCGGTGTAGCGGTGCCAGGCACGTCTACTGATCGCTCTTCCGCGCAAGAGCCGGCGCAGACTCTGGCCTATACCGTGGTCAGTGGTGACAGTGCCTGCAGAATCGCCGCACGTTTTCAGGTGCCATGCCGTCGGCTGATCGCCGACAACGCGCTCGGCAATGAGGCGCTGATTCGCCCCGGACAGTCGTTGACCATCATGGGTGTGCCGGCAAGTCTTGCCCGTTCGTACTCGCCGTCTGCCAAGACGAACAAAATTGTTGTGTCGTCGGTGGACACTAAAACAAGCGAGGGTGCGGCCTGGCCAAAAATCGCTGACAGTTCTGGAAGTAGTCCAGGATCCGGATTAAGTGGCGTCAGTCCTCTCGACAGACCCATTGATTTTTCTGTTCAGACGTCGGCGGTGGAGGGCAGAACGTTTTATCGCATTAATGTTGAACCTGAGGAGACCCTTGGCCACTATTCGGACTGGCTACGCTTGGGCAGCGTCAAGAAAATTCGCGAACTTAACGGCTATGACGCCACTCAGGTGCTCGCGAGTGGTGACGCGCTTTTGCTTCCGGTTGCGGACAAGGCACAACAGGATACCTTTGAAAGGCACCGCGAGGAGTACCACCGGGTACTGGTGGAGGAGTTCAAGGAGAATTTTGAGGTAACGGGTTCGGAGGATTACAAAATCCAGTCAGGGGACAGCCTCTGGGTGCTTGCCCGCGAATTCGAACTGCCGATCTGGGTAATCACTCGCTATAACCCGGAACTTCGAAGTGGCCCGCCGAGAGCTGGCAAATCCATCACGATACCCCGGATCCGCTCCCGCCAGGGTTGAAGCGGTCACTCTCGGCGTTTGAACTATTCCGCAGGCTCGAATTTCAAGGCCACCGAGTTGATGCAGTAGCGCTGCCCCGTCGGTTGAGGTCCGTCAGGAAATACATGGCCCAGATGGGCTTCACATCGGCCACAGCGGACCTCCGTGCGCGCCATACCGAGGCTGGTATCGTGATGCTCCTTCACCTGGGCTTCCTCGGCCGGTTTCCAGAAACTTGGCCAGCCGGAGCCTGAATCAAACTTGTGCTGGGCATCAAACAGGGTCGCCTGACAGCAGATGCAGTGGTACATCCCAAGGCTCTTACAGTCATTGAGTTCGCCACTGAATGGGCGTTCGGTTCCGTGCTCGCGGCAAACGTAATACTGTTCCGGAGTCAAGGCAGAACGCCATTGCGCTTCGCTGCGTTGCCATTTTTTTTCTTCGGTCATGACATGGAATCCTTTGATGGTGTGTAGGCGTTGACC
>NHDO01000056.1 GCA_002171735.1 Proteobacteria bacterium TMED61
GATGGAGTTGTGGCTATCAACTTGGGGTTTGACCATGAAATGTTTACGTATGATGTCCCGATGTATTTCTTACAGGAATGGAGTGATTATCCGACGAAGCCCCCTGAAGCGATAAGGTTTGAACGAAACTACCTAACTCAGAAACATCCAAGGCTCATTCGGGAACTGATTACCGACGAGCTAAAAAAAGCGGGCCTCGTTAAAGATTGGATTCCGCCCATATTTGGATACACCCACCATTACTGTCATGCTCTCTGTGCTCACATAACTAGTCCTTTTGAAAAGAGCCTTGGGATAGTGGTGGACGGTAATTCTGAACTGGATACATATAGTGTGTGGGATTGTGACCATACTCAGATCAAAAAGATCTTTAGCAAGCAACTACCTAACTCGATTGGCTGGCTTTACAGAACATTCACCGAATTTTGTGGATTTGAGGCAAACGGGGGTGAGGGAAAATTAATGGGGTTGGCTCCTTTTGGTTGTTTTGATCCAAGTTTAATTGAGAAGGTGAGGAAGATCATTTCGTATCCCTTAGATTCAAAGGACAACTTCGATTTTAATATAGACGCAACTTTTATTTACTTGAGTGAGCGAGACAATGAATTTCCGAGGTTTACGCGAAAATTTATTGAGCTTTTCGGCACGCCAGCCAATTCAGAATCTTGTTTTTTACCGTACTACCAGAACGTGGCTTATGCGATCCAATTTACGCTAGAAGAGGTACTGCTTGGAATGGCTCGGCGGTTTATTAACAATTCAGGACATCGTTTTCTGACGCTGTCTGGAGGGGTTGCTCTCAATTGCAAGGTAAATGGCCATATTTGGCAGAACTCGCAGGATATTCTGGAAGATATTTACATTTTTCCGATGAGCGGTGACGATGGAATTGGGTATGGCGCGAACCTGGCTCATGCAATTGAAAGTGGAGAAGTCCAAAGGGAGAGCTTTAGTATGGAAAGTGCATTCCTTGGTCCGACATTTTCCGAGGAGGAGTATCTTGTATCTTTAGACGGATTCAAGCTTCGGCATGACTTTGCCAACCTTAAGCAGTTTGAGGCGATTACTAGATCTCTTTCCTTGGAGTGCTCGCCCACGGAGCTTTCTTCACTAGCTACTGATTCGCGGGAGTATTCGAAGATTCAAGAACGTGCCCAGGATCTCATTAAGAGTACGCTCAGGTACGAGAAAGATATAGCATGTTTTACAGCCCACGAAATTTCTGAAGGGAAAATTGTCGCCTGGTTTCAGGGCTCAATGGAGGCCGGTCCAAGGGCCTTGGGGAATCGATCAATCTTGGCGGATCCGAGATCAGTACATAACCGTGATCGTGTCAACGAGAAAGTAAAATTTAGGGAAATGTGGCGACCATTTTGTCCATCAGTTCTTGCTGAGAGAGCGGGAGAATATTTCATCGACCCTACGCAATGCCCCTTTATGATCAATACATTTCGGGTTACAACAAAAGCAAAAGAGAGTGCGCCAGCTATTGTTCATGTGGACGACACCGCGAGGCCGCAGTTTGTTACAGAATCCGCAAACGTAGCGTTCTATCAACTTATATCTGAGTTTTTTCGGATCACAAACGTCCCTATCCTGCTAAATACGAGCATGAACATCAAGGGTGAGCCGATTTGTTGTGCTCCTGATGACGCAATCCAGTTATTCTTCGCCACCGATATCGACATTTTGGTGCTTGGCAACCACGTGCTCTCGAAGACTTAGAGGTTTGTCTGGAGCTCGATCTTTATTTGGTTACCAAGTTCAGGAATGATTTGGTGACGGTTGTCAGTTGAACATCACGTAAAATTAGAGGGTGTTTATCTTGCGGAATTGGGAGAGCATTTATTGAACGCGAATTGGAACTATCCAACGTCGATCCGTGTAGGCGAACAACGCCTCTCAGAGCTTGGTGCATGTTGTGCCGATCTCAATATGAAAAATCCCCTGTTGGTTACCGATCCGGGTCTTGCTGATTTGCCGATTCTGGAACAGGCGNTCGCGGCGTGCGCATCAGANGGGCTCAACTGCTCAGTATTCAGCGAGGTACAGCCAAACCCTACGGGGACCAACGTGGAACAGGGTGTGAGCGCTTTCAAGGANGGCGGCCATGANGGCGTGATTGCNTTTGGTGGCGGAAGTGCCCTGGATGCGGGTAAAGCCATCGCACTGATGGCGGGCCAGAAAATATCGATTTGGGACCTGGAGGACATCGGGGATAACTGGACGCGGGCNGATACTGATGGGATTGCACCGGTGGTGGCGGTTCCGACAACTGCGGGTACCGGTTCAGAGGTGGGACGGGTCTCTGTCATTCTGGACGAGGCCCATCAGGTAAAACGCCTAATTTTCCATCCAGACATCGTACCCGCAATCGTCATTCTGGATCCTGTCGTCACCGTGGGACTGCCACCGCTGTTGACGGCAGCGACCGGGATGGATGCCCTGTCACACAGCCTCGAGGCGTGGTGCTCACCCGCATATCACCCCATGGCAGAAGGTATTGCTTCCGAAGGTATCCGACTCGTCCGGGAGTATTTACCCACCGCAGTGGCTGATGGAACGAATCTTGAAGCGCGCACACAGATGCTGGTGGCGTCCACGTCNGGCGCTACGGCTTTTCAGCGTGGACTGGGTGCGATGCATGCGCTGTCACACCCGCTCGGCGCCCTTTACAACGCCCATCACGGCACTTTGAATGCGGTTCTGATGCCTTATGTATTGGTGGAGAACCGCAAGGTGATTGAAGAACGCATTACCCGTCTTGCCCGTAGTATCGGTATTGCCGACCCTGGTTTTACGTCTTTTCTTGACTGGGTGCTGGAGTTGCGGGAGACGCTCAACATACCTTCCACTCTTGAAGCCCTCGGTATTGACGATTCACAGGCTGAAAAGATCGGCACTATGGCCGAGGTCGATCCCTCCAGTGGAACCAATCCCATTCTTTTCAGTGCGGATGAGTACCGATCGATCTTCCTTAAGGCGCTTAAAGGGAATCTCGGATAGAGCCTNTGGACGAGAAGTCACCTGTCCNGCTTTCCGTTGGAGTTCTGCAATGTGGTGAAGTGCCAGAGAATCTGCGTGAGTCGTTTATCGACTATAACGAGATGATTGCGCAGAGTCTGAGGACTGCTGACNCGGGACTAAGCTGNAGAACTTGGCGCGTATTCGACGGTGAGATTCCAAGACCTGATGCTTGTGATGCCTGGATCACGACGGGGTCGCGCTATAGCGTCAACGATGATAACGATTGGACGCATGGTTTTTGCAATTTTGTGCGAGAGCTATCGAAACTTGAGCGGCCGTTTATCGGAATCTGCTACGGCATGCAGATGATGGCAAAGGCGCTGGGGGGNAAGGTTGAATTTTCCGAGAAAGGTTGGGGTATTGGGGTCGCAACCAGTTCGGTATGCNGTCAGCCCTTGTGGATGGGTGAACGGGTTGATGAAGTCAATCTGGTCGTGAGTCACCAGGAGCAGGTGGTAGAACTTCCCGACAACGCCACGCTGATTGCCGGCAGTGATTTTTGCCCTAACAGTATCTTCTCTATCGGGCGCCACATGCTCGGCATACAGGGCCATCCCGAGTTTACTGCTGACTACTCTCGGGCCCTGATGGAAGCTCGCAGGTCGATTATTCCCGCGGATCGGATCGNCGAAGGAATGGACTCGCTGACCAAGCCTGTAAATGGTGTGCTGACTTTTGAGTGGATTGCCAAGTTCATCCGTACAGCTTNGTCTGAATCGTCGACGGTCTGATACTCTGAAATTAATGCCTTTGCGCTAGAGTTGACCTATCTCATTGGACGAGTACTAGTCACTTCGCTAGGATTGACTGACGGCAATCATAGACACAATAGCCCGGCCTACAATTTCCCGTGACAACCCTCCGGATCGGTACCCGACGCAGCGATCTTGCCATGTGGCAGGCTATTTTCGTACGTGATGCGCTCGTCCGCGTACACCCNCATCTCAAGGTTGATCTAGTCGGGATTACTACGGAAGGAGATCGNACCCTTGATGTCCCACTCGCCTCAAAAGGNGGNAAGGGGCTTTTCCTGAAAGAGCTTGAGCAGGCGCTGCTCCAAAATCGGATTGATCTCGCGGTTCATTCAATGAAAGATGTGACGGTCANTGAACCTNAGGGGCTTCATATTCCGGTTATTTGTGAGCGGGAAAACCCTTNTGACGCGTTGGTNTCCCACCGTTTTAATGATCTCAAGGATCTTCCGGCAGGCGCTCTGGTGGGTACCTGTAGTCTCAGGCGGCAGGCGGTATTGCGGCATGGCTTTCCGAGCCTGGAAGTTGAAAATCTCCGGGGTAATGTCAATCGTCGTCTGGCCCGCTTGGATGCGGGCGATTTCGATGCCATTATTCTCGCAACTGCGGGTCTGGTACGTCTTGAAATGCCAGAGCGGATTGCTCAGGTTATTACGCCAGAAGTGATGCTGCCCGCAGTGGGCCAGGGCGCAGTCGGTGTCCAATGCCGGCTGGATGATGATGAGACCACGGCTTTACTCGCCCCGCTGGATCATCCAGCGACCCATTTGCGGGTCCGGGCAGAGCGGGCGGTTAACGCTGAACTTGGTGGTGGCTGTCATGTTCCAATCGGCGCCTACGCCGAGATCCAAGGCGAGCAACTGAGTCTTCGCGGATTGGTCGGCCGGCCAGATGGTTCCGAGGTATTGTTTGCCAGCGCCGAGGGGCAATTATCGAATCCGGAGGCTGCCGGTCGNGCGCTTGCACAANAGCTTCTGAGTCAGGGTGCNCAAGCAATTCTACAGTCGGTNACTGATGGCTGACCGTGCGCAGTTGTCGGTGGTGGTGACGCGGGCAGTGCATCAGGCCGACGAACTTTGCAGGCTTATTGAGAAANCAGGCGCGGAAGCGATTCGGTTTCCGGTAACGAAAATCNACCCCGTTGATGATGNCCCTGTCCTTGCGCAGGGTTTAGACGCGNTAGATCAGATTGAGATCGCNATATTTGTGAGCCCCAACGCCGCCACATACGGTTTATCCTTGTTGGCACGACTGGATCGGTGTTTTCCTGAAGATGCCAGGGTGCTCGCAGTGGGGCCTGGAACTGCACGACAGCTTAGCGACAGGGGGATTAGGGTCAGCGCAGTACCAAAGGGAAAGTATGACAGCGAGACCCTCCTCGCCTTGCCAGATCTTGAAGCAGTGGCGGGGCGTTCCGTGTTGATTGTTCGAGGGACGGCAGGAAGAGAGTTGCTGGCTGAAGAGTTAAGCCACCGGCGTGCCCGGGTTTTTCATCTCCCCTGTTATCGAAGAACCCCCATGGATCAGTCGGATCCCGACATACTGAGCCGCTGGAGCGAACAGGGCTTCGATACCCTGATTTTGACCAGCGTCAGTGCCGCAGATCACCTGTGGTCCATGCTCGCCATAAAAGTTACACCATTGCTAGAGAATATGACTATCGTGGCATCCAGCGAGCGCATCGCCAGGCATTGCAAATCTCTGGGTTTTGCGGGGAGCGTTGTTGTGGCGGACAATGCGGGGATGCCCGCTCTCGTAAAGGCCTTACAACGAAGCCGCTGAGTCGATTGCCCCGCAGCAACCCACACGTGAGACGCAGACGTGACATCCGATAGAGATCCTTTGAAGATACCTTCCACGCAGCACTCTGAAACGCAATCAGCCGTGCCTGAATCAGAAAGAGGTACACAAACGGGAATCTCTTCCCCGATAGCCTCGATGCCGGAAAAAAGCTCTGGCAAAACGGGGTGGGTTGCCTTACTGGCCCTGATGCTGGCTATCCTCGGTACCGGTATCAGTATTTACACCTGGTACGTTACCCAGGTAGCCGGGCAGTTAGAGGCGGGCCGTGAACTAGGCCGTCTTGACGGAATGAGCCGTGAACTCGACCGGCTTGTAGAGGATCAATCCACCCTTCAGGCAAAGATTGATACCGTGCTGGATCAGAGTCTGGAAGACAGACGGGAAGTCCTTGAAAGGATGGATGAGGCCCAGGCCGCGTTGAATGCGAGGCTTAAGTCCCTGGCTGACGAGCAGGCCACTACATTCGCTCAACAGCAAGATGAGATTTCATCGCTTGCCGGGGTGGTTGCGGCGACGCGCTCACAAATCGGGTCCGTTCACCAACACTGGTTGCTGAGAGAGGTTGCGCATCTGCTGCTGCTGGCCAAGCAGCGGCTGACCCTTCTGGGGGATGTCGAACTGGCAAAGCGGGCGCTCACGCTCGCCGATGACAGGCTGCGCGCATTCGCAGACCCTGGGATCCTGGAGGTGCGCAGAGCGTTGTCGCAAGAACTCAGCACACTTAACCAGGTGAATTCGACGGATGTTTCTGGTATTGCGCTTGATCTTGAGTCGCTGGTGCAGACGGTGTCTACCCTACCGCTGAAGGGAGATGACGACCGCCCGGACTGGACCACGGCGGGCGACAACGAAGGCATTGCAAACAATGCCGCCCCAGCTTCGTCAACAGAAACTCAGGAGCCCGGTTTTTTTGATGCGCTGATGGGGCGTGTATCGCAGGATCTCGAAGGTCTTGTGCGGGTTCGTCGGGTTGATGAAACCCAGCTGCCCAAACTCGACAATAGCGAACGTTTTCTCGCGTATGAAAATCTCCGACTGCATCTACTGGTTGCCCAATTGGCGTTGCTTCGCACTGATCAGCCGCTTTTTCAGAAAAGTCTTTCCGAGGCTCAGTCCTGGCTCACCGGATATTTTGCGTCATCCCCAGCGGTACAGCGTTTTGAAACACAGCTGTTAGAGATGATGCAGATTCAGGTAGAACAGAACCTTCCCGATATATCCGGGTCTTTGATCTTGTTGCGCAGCGAGATTGACAGAAGGAACCAGGCTGAGTGACAGCTATCGTACTGGTACTGGTGGCGCTCGCTGCAGCACTGACACTGGGTCTGCTGGCGCAGGAGGATCCGGGGTATGTTCTTATCTCCCGGTGGCCTTATGAGGTTGAAGTATCTCTGGCACTCTTTCTTGCCGGATTAGTCTTAGTACTGACCGTTTTTTATATCCTGATCAGAATCCTGTTCCGGGTTTTCCGGGCACCACGCGATCTTCATCACTGGCAGTCGCGCCGTCGGCATGATCAGGCTGATCGGGCAACCTTGATCGGTTATGCNCGNCTNATCGAAGGTGAGTGGGAAGAAGCGGANCTCGCGCTTAACGAGGGTCTCGGTCGGGGCAGTACGCCTCTGTTGCAGTATCTGGGCGCAGCCTATGCGGCTCAGCAGCGGGGGGATTTCGAGGCACGTGACCGATATCTTTCTGTGGCCCGGGAGGAGGATCCGGAGCATCTNGAAGCGATTGAAATCACCCGTGCCCGACTGCTAGAGCGAGCCGGGCAGATTGATGAAGCCAGGGGTGTNCTGGAGCATCTTCATGAGCAGGGTGTGCGCCATCGNGCGGTTCAAAGAATGTTGTTGGGGCTGATACGTACACAGCAGGATTGGCCAGCCCTNGAAAGTTTGCTTAAGCGNGACCGCGACCTTCGAGCACTGCCTCGTGCAGAGCTTGATACGCTGCGCCAAGAGATGCAGGCCGAGCTCTTGTCGCAGGAAGGNGATCCAGGCGCCGCCTGGANNAAATTGACCCGGCGCCAGCGAAAGGATCCCGTGCTGCAGGCGGCGCANGCNCGGGCTCTGATCAATTCGGGGGACGGTGATGCTGCCGAACACTTTCTGCGTAAGCACATCGTGCGCCAATGGGATTCAGGACTGGTCAGGCTTTACGGTCATGCGCGTTCGCCGAANGGCGAGGAGCAGTTAGGTCGNGCAGAACAATGGGCGCAAAATCATAACGANGACCCCGATCTGTTNATGACTTTGGCACGGTTATGNCTTGCGAACAAGGACCGCAAGAAGGCCCGGGATTATCTTCTCAAGGCAGCCCGACTNGGGGATTCGCGNGAGGACTATCTGGAACTCGGGTTATTGCTAGAGTCGATGGGCGAGTCGGATAAAGCGCTACAGTGTTATCGCCGCGGATTGCAGTCGCCGGCGTCAAAAGACGCACTGCGACTGGCAAGGAAGTCATCAACTACCGAGGGGGAGCTGATACCGCTGATTGATCCTGAGAAAGGAACTTAAGCGTAAAAGGATACTCCCAGTGCCTGCTTGGGGCCGGCTCTTCAATTGCTGTCAGTGGTAAATTCGAAGGAATCGAAGAACAAGCACTCTGGCGGCAGTCCATGCCTTGCAAATGTGTCTTTCAAAGCCTCGATCATCGGCGGTGGCCCACTGGCGTAGACCTCAAACCCGTCGAGTTCAGGATACTCACGNAATACCGCCTCGTGCACAAAACCGGTTTCACCCTCCCATCGATCTNCNGCCTTNGGTTCGGACAATACNGGGGTATAACCGAGATTACGGTGCATATCTAGCCAGCGCCTGATTTCATTGTCGAGATATAAATCCTCGGCTGAACGCGCGCCCCAGAAAAGATGAAAACTCCGATCTGGATGCTTAGCGAGCGCGTCATCGAGTATCGCTTTTAAGGGCGCAAGGCCAGTCCCCCCTCCCACCATAATAGCCGGCCGGGATTCGNCCTCTCTTAGGAAAAAAGTGCCGAGCGGCCCCTGAAAGCGCAGCAGATCGCGGGNTTTTAGGGTCGTGAAGACCTGTCCGGTGAAATGCCCATCGGGGACAAGTCTTACGTGCAATTGCAGATCTTCGCCATCGGTTGCCGCATTAGCCATCGAAAAACTTCGGCGNCTGCCGTCGCGCAGAAGGATNTCNATATATTGGCCGGGCANATATTCAAATTNTTGGTTTTGTGGCAGCTTCAGTTGNAAAAGCATGACATCGTCACTGGCTTTTTCGAGGCTCACGACCCGGCAGGGTAAGGTACGGATCGTCATCGCTGTTCCCGGCGGCAGTTCATTGGCCTCGATAACAATGTCACCCTGAGGCCGGGCCTGGCAGAGCAGNATATTACCGGCNGCCTGTTCGTTNTCNGAAAGGGCGCTTGCGGTATATTCGCCGGGATCGACTTCGCCCGAAATCAGGCGCGCCTTGCAACTGCCACAGGAACCGCTTCGGCAGCTGTAATTGAAAACCCGACTCTGGCGTGTCGCGGCCTCNAGGACGGTCTCGGTGTCTTCGACTGAGAACGAATTGCCGGTCTTCTGATTGGTTACCTGAAAGGCCATAATCGGTTTTGGGATGGAATTTACAGTCAAACAATATTTTCGCATGTCACGATACCNGANTGTGACAGCAGTGGCGTAGATCATGAGTAGAGTATCGGATTGAGAACAGTTTGTAGGACATCACAGCGGATCTCANTGGATCATTTGAGATCGGGGGGATCGCTTGCCNGAACTGCCTGAAGTGGAAACTACGGTTCGGGGTGTCCGNCCAGTAGTAGTGGGTCGGAAGATTCATAGGGTCGTAGTNCGTGAACGCCGAATGCGTTGGCCAGTGTCACGCGGCCTCAACCGCACCCTGAATGGATACCACGTTGCTTCTGTCAGCCGGCGGGCCAAGTACATTCTGCTGAACTTCAGTCACGGAACCTTGATGATTCACCTGGGAATGTCGGGCCGGCTTCGAGTCGTTCCGGTCGATACGCCATGTGTGAAGCATGATCACGTCGACTTTGTCCTTGATTCAGGAAAAGTACTTCGTTTTCATGACCCGCGCCGTTTCGGCAGTATCCTCTGGGTTGGGGAGGATGCTGCCAACAGTAAACTGCTTAAGAATCTTGGCCCCGAGCCTTTCGATGAGACGTTAACAGCGGTAGCGCTTTACCGCGTTTCCCGGGGTCGAAAAACCAGCATTAAGCAGTTTATTATGGACGGCAGAGTTATCGTTGGCGTGGGTAACATCTACGCCAGCGAAGCACTCTTTCGGGCAAAAATTCGCCCGGGCCGTGCGGCGGGTCGGGTGACGCTGTCGCGGTTTGAGCAGCTACTCGACGCAATCAGGCAAGTGCTGTCAGAGGCAATCAAGGCGGGGGGAACTACACTTCGGGATTATTCCCGAGTTACCGGTGAGCCGGGTTATTTTGAGCAGTCGCTGGATGTGTATGAGCGCGCAGGCCAGCCTTGTGTAAACTGTGCGACTGTAATTCGACGGAAGGTGATCGGCCAGCGGGCTTCGTACTATTGTCCGCGTTGCCAGATTTAAGACCAAGCGCTCGTTGAATTGCGAGGCACACAATCAGGCTAGTGAGATAAATATGGAACTCGATCTGGATTTCGTGCGGGCACAATTTCCGGCTTTTGCCGCTGAAGAGACCCGCGACTGGGCTTTTTTTGAAAACGCCGGCGGTTCTTACGTGCCGGCTACGGTGTCAGACCGCTTACAACGTTTTTTTGTAGACCATAAGGTGCAACCTTACGGCGCATTCGCACTGTCAAAGCAGGCGGGCGAGGAAATGGATGAGTCTTATGCGGCGATTGCATCGCTTATTAATGCGGCAGAGGACGAGATCACCATCGGGCCGTCGACCACATTGAATTTCTACGTTCTTGCCCAGAGTCTCAGGCACCTGTTACGCGTCGGCGATGAGATCGTGGTGACCAATCAGGATCACGAAGCGAACATCGGGTGCTGGCGGCGTCTGTCGGAACACGGAATCGTTATCCGAGAATGGCGGGTGGGCAAGGCTGATGGTGAACTGGACCTGAATGATCTCGACGCACTGATCACAGACAAGACACGGATCGTCTGCGCAACCCTGTGTTCCAACATCGTTGGCACCCATAACGATATGGCAGAGATTGTCGAGAT
>NHDO01000057.1 GCA_002171735.1 Proteobacteria bacterium TMED61
GCGGGCAGGCGTTTCTTCACTCAATGTTCTGCACCTGCTCGCGCATCTGCTCAATCAGCACCTTGAGGTTGACAGAAGCATTGGTCTGTTCAGGGTGTGCGGACTTCGACCCCAGAGTGTTGGCTTCCCGGTTCAGTTCCTGCATCAGAAAGTCCAGTCGGCGGCCGATCGGCTCGTTTTGTTTAAGCGCCTGCTCAACTTCCTGAAGGTGCATCTTCAGTCGATCAACCTCCTCGCTGACTTCGCTTTTCGCCAGCAGCAGCGCCACCTCCTGTTCCAGCCGCTCGGGATCGACCTGCACGGACATTTCAGTAAGCCGCAGTTCCAGACGCTCACGGTGCGCGACGCCGATCTCCGGCAGCACTGCTTCAAGGGCACGGATCGTGTCCGAAGCCGCTCTGACACGCTCCTCAAGCATTTGCGCGAGTGCAAGACCTTCGCGCTCCCTCGAGTCAGATAGCTGTCCCAGAGATGTTTGCAGCAGATCCGTAGCCTCCAGAGCGAGGGCCTGCTCATCCACCACGGGTGTGGACATCACGCCTGGCCATTTCAGTACCTCACCGACCCGCAATGGCTGCGCCTCAGGCACGATGCTGCGGACACTTTGAGACCAGGCTGCCAGTTCCCCGATTAGGTCTGTGTCCATTTGGGCCGGGTCTGACCCCATCGGTGGCGGAGAATACCGAAGCGACCCATCAACGCGGCCGCGGCTCACCGACGCCGCAATGACATCACGGAAAACGCCCTCATGGAAACGAAGCTCTTCCGGGAGCCGCATGGCCACTTCGCGGAAGCGATGGTTTACCGAACGCAGCTCCCAAGTGAGGTCTCCTAATGGGGTCTGGGACGCGCAACGCGCGAAAGCCGTCATGCTTTTGGGCAAGTGGAGTCTCCGGTGTTATTGCCGCCAGCGGGCACTTCTCGCCCCGGGCTGCATCAAATTCAGGCGAGAAACTATACTGTATTCCTGATCACCACCGTTTTCCATTCTCTCGCATCCACCCGTTACCTATCATGGCCAGCAGACTTCCCCTCCAGACCGGATACGTACTCAAGGGTTACACGGTGGGAGAAGTGCTCGGCGGTGGCGGATTTAGCCTGGTGTATCTGGCCAGCAATGAACTTGACCGGCACAAGTTCGTTATCAAAGAGTATTGTCCCCAGGACCTTGTGGCGCGCAAACCTGACGGGTCTCTCGAGCCGAACGGGCCACTGTCGCAGACGCCGTTTCGCAACGGCCTCGAAAAGTTCCGTTTTGAGGCAGAGCGCATGAGTGCTGTGCGCCATCCCAATGTCATCAACGTTGCCGAATACTTCGAGGCGAATAACACCCTGTACATGGTCATGACACACGAGGAAGGTCGCGACTTGCGCTGGTTCATCAACAAACTTGCTGGAGAGCTCGACTGGGACTTTCTGCAGCAAGTATTTCCACCCATTGGTGAGGGACTCTGGCGTATGCACCAGGAGGGGGTGGTCCACCTCGATGTCAAACCGGCCAACGTATTACTACGGACCAGTGGTCAACCTTTGCTGCTGGATTTCGGTGCGGCCCAGACCATGGACAACGACAACCGGTTTGGATCCTTCCAGACGCTGACCCACGGCTTTGCCCCGCCCGAACAGTATCTCGATGGTAATCTCGGGCCCTGGACCGACATTTACGGTCTGGCCGCAACCATCTACAACTGTATTACTGGTCACTCACCGCCACCGGCCCTCAAACGACGCGACGGGGCATCCCTCGAGAAACTGACCGTCTCACGCTCAGGCGCCTATCCTTACACGTTGCTGAAAGTTGTTGAAGACGCGTTGTCACTCGATCAGGGGCAGCGCCCCCACGATATGCATGCTTTTTTGTCACTCGCTTTCGGCGCTTCTTCGCACACGCCGGTTAAAACTTGAGTTGCGCTGACTCGATCAGTCGCCGCGCCGCGCAGCCCAACTGATTCCCGGTTTGCCTTGACTGCGAAGAGTGCTACAGTCTGTCTTCGTGGTCTTACCAGATAACCAAAAACTATGGCTCGTGAACGCGTCTGCGATTCTGTCGTTCGGCAAATAGAGCAGCTTATCCTTGAGGGTGCCCTGAAACCTGGCGACCGACTGCCGGCCGAACGCAAGTTCGCGGTACAACTCGGTGTTTCCCGTCCATCACTGCGCGAGGGTCTGCAGATTCTTTCTGCCCGCGGCTTGCTGGTCACCCGCCGGGGCGGGGCAACAGAAGTGACCGAGAGTCTGAATCCGGCGCTGGAGAATCCTCTGCTTGAGTTGATCAGCGCATCACCGGACGCGCAGGAAGATGTCATGGAGTTGCGTCATGCCATCGAGTCGATGGCGGCTTACCATGCAGCCGCGCGGCGGACGCAAACCGATATCGAACTGCTGCGATCAGCGTACAAGCGAATGATTGCCTCCCACGGCGAGGGCGATGCCGTTGTCGAAGCCAAGGCCGATGCGGATTTTCATCTTGCGATCGGCGAAGCTTCCCATAACGTAGTGCTGGTACACGTCATGCGTAGCCTTTTCTCGCTGCTACGCCGGAGTATTCACTACAACCTCGAGAACCTGTACCAGCGGCCTGATAACTTCAAGCACCTGCGGGACCAGCATTACCATCTGATGAACGCTATCATTGATGGTGATCCAGACGCGGCCAAAGAAGCCTCCGATGAGCACATCAGTTACGTAGAGAGAACCCTCCAGGATATGAACATCCACCGAAGACGGGAGGCCCGAGCCCACAGGCGCGCCACCGGCCTCAATCTTTCCTGAAAGCGAATACGATGCAGGCCATGCCCATGATGACGGTTGGGGACGCTCCTCTGCGCGTGATATCGTATAGGGTGGATCGGCACGGTGTGCGGCAGACGCCCTCCGGATACCGGCATCCTGATTTGTCGTCTTACTTTTTCCTGGTATGTGGTATCCAGTATTCCTAGATTTTCAGAAAACTTGGTACAAAATTTAGGTTTTAAAGAGCCAAACATTTCTCCATAAAATGCCTTGGCAGCACTATCCGTCGACTTAAACACCCATGCGAAAAACAATGACGCTGTTATTCATACTGTCAGGGACATGGCTCTTGCTGTCGGGGCACACCAGTCCACTGCTGCTGTCGCTTGGACTGTTATCAGTTGCTGCAGTTGTCGCTTGTGCGTCTCGTCTTGAGGTACTCGATGATGAGGGTGTGCCGGTACACCTGCTGCCCGGTCTTATCCGCTATGTCCCATGGCTCATCGGGCAGGTGATCCGCTCCAACTTGGATGTAGCACGCCGCATCGTAAGTCCGGAACTGCCTATTCATCCTTCGGTGATCAAAGTGAATGCTCCGCATCACACCGAGGTCGGGCGGGTCACATACGCCAACTCCATCACCCTCACACCGGGCACGATCTCTCTGGATGTTTCGGCGGAAACCATCGAGGTGCATGCACTGACCGAAGATGCCGCAAATGACCTGATGTCCGGTGAGATGGCGCGCCAGGTGCAGCGGGCGGAGGGTGCGTGACTCTCACCATCACACTCATCGCACTGTTGGTCACCATGGCGTTCGCGCTGATCCGCGCGATCAAGGGTCCAACCGTTTACGACCGGATTCTCGCGTCCAATGCGCTTGGCACCAAGACGGTGTTGATGATCACGGTTCTGGGTTTTGTAGTGGGCGATCCTGAACTCTACATCGACATCGCACTGATGTATGTCCTGATTGGATTTATCGGTACCGTTGCCGTGCTCAAGGTCTCTGAGTTCGGTAATCTCGGCCAGCCCCAGTCACACACCGATCCAGAGGACTCGTGAGCGCCTTCCTCGATATTCTGAGCGTGGTGCTGCTGCTCGTCGGCACAGTCTTTACCCTGATTGGCGGCACAGGGCTTTTACGCCTGCCTGATGTCTTCACTCGCCTGCACGGCGCCAGCATCACCGACACGCTCGGTGCGGGCGCCATCCTGCTGGGACTGACACTGGCAGCGGGATGGAGTCTACTTATGGGAAAAATCCTTTTGCTACTACTGATCATGGCGCTGCTTAGCCCCTCAACTGCGCATGCACTCGCGCGTGCTGCGATACATGGTATTCGCAAGCCCTGGCTGGATGAGACACAAAAGTAAGTGCTGATCGAAGCCATCAACATCGTCCTGTTGGCGCTGCTTGCAGTAACGGCAATTGCCGCAGTGCGGCTGCGCGACCTCTTTGCCGTGGCGATGATGTTCGGAATCTACAGCCTGCTCGCCGCCGTCATGTTCGTTCTGCTGGACGCGGTAGACGTCGCGTTCACCGAAGCCGCTGTCGGGATGGGCATTTCTACTGTGCTGATGCTGGGCACGATCGGGCTGGTAGGGCGACACGAGCGGGTTTCAGCCCATCGTTCTTTGTTGCCGTTGGCAGTCGTTGTTGCGACCGGCGCAGCGCTAATTTACGGCACGCTGGACATGCCCTTCTTCGGAGACCCCGGTGCGCCCGCACACCAGCATGTAGCGCCGTTCTATATCGCAGAGTCGCCCAGTCAGACTGGTATACCCAACGTCGTTACCAGCATCCTGGCAAGTTACCGTGGCTACGACACGCTCGGGGAACTGGCGGTGATTTTTACCGCGGGCGTTGGTGTGCTGGCCCTGCTAGGCCTGCGCCGGCGCAAACGCCCCGGAAAAGAGGGACCACACGATGATCGATAACCCGGTCCTACGCATTATCGCCAAGATCATTATCCCGGTGATTCTGCTTTTTTCGCTTTACGTCCAGTTTCATGGCGATTACGGGCCGGGCGGAGGCTTTCAGGCGGGCGTGATCTTTGCCGCCGGCTTCATTCTCTATGGACTCGTCTTCGGTACCGAGGCGCTGCGCAGCGCGGTGCCTCCGGGGGTCCTACGGCTGTTGATTGCCATCGGACTGCTGCTCTTCGCCGGTGTCGGCGTGGTCACAATGCTGGCAGGCTCTGACTACCTGGCGTACAACGCACTCGCGCAAGACCCCTTAGCCGGGCAACACCTTGGCATTCTGGCGGTCGAGTTCGGCGTCGGCGTCACCGTCAGTGCCGTGATGATTACGATCTTTCTTGCCTTCGCCGGGCGCAACGATCCCTGATGATCGCCGGCCTTTACAACTACTGGATTGTCATCCTGCTGATGATGACCGGCTTCTACGTCGTCATCTCAAGTGGCAATCTGGTAAAAAAGATCATCGGCCTGAATCTCTTTCAGGCCTCAGTGTTCATTCTCTATATCAGCATAGGCAAGATAGCCAACGGCCATGTTCCAATCCTCCAGGAAGGTGTCAGCAATTACTCCAATCCGCTTCCACACGTACTGATCCTGACGGCAATTGTGGTGGGGGTCTCGACCACAGCCCTGGGGCTGGCGCTGGTTGTGCGGATACGGGAGGCCTATGACTCCGTCGAGGAAGAGGAGATTCATCAGCAGGATGAGTCCCTGTGATTAGCAATCAGTTACCTGCTCTGCAGGTGGTGGTGCCGCTGATTGCGGCTGCGTTCTGCCTTGTCCTGGCCCGCCCGCTTGGGGCATGGCTCATCACCTTCGCCGCCAGCGCGGCCTCCATGACGGTGTCCTTCCTGATGCTGACTACCGTCATGGAGTCAGGCGTGATCGATTACGCCTTCGGTGGCTGGGCTGCGCCCTTTGGTATCGCCTACCGGGTCGATCTCGTTAATGCCTATGTACTGATGATCGTCTCGACCATTAGTACCGTCGTTTCGGTATTCGCCCGGGCCAGTGTCACAAGCGAAATCGAAACACACAACCAGGGTTTCTTCTATACCGCATGGCTGCTCTGCCTGACGGGGCTCTTGGGTATCACGATTACCGGCGACGCGTTCAACCTGTTCGTCTTTCTTGAGATTTCATCTCTTTCGAGCTACGCGCTTATTGCGATGGGCGCTGACCGCAGGGCGCTGACCGCAGCCTACCAATACCTCATCATGGGGACCATCGGCGCCACGTTTATCCTGATCGGTGTTGGCCTGCTGTACGCGCTGACTGGGACGCTCAATATGCTTGATCTCGCGCAGCGGCTGCCGGACGTGGCCAACACCCGGACGGCACGTACCGGTTTCGCCTTCTTGACCGTAGGTCTCGGGCTCAAGATTGCGCTCTTCCCGTTGCACCTGTGGCTGCCCAATGCCTATGCCTACGCTCCCTCGGCCGTCAGTGCATTTCTGGCCGCCACCGCCACCAAGGTTGCCGTATACGTATTGCTGAGGTTCGTGTTTTCTGTCTTCGGTGTGGAGTTTGCGCTGGGTGCGATGCCACTTGCGCTCGGTCTCGCGATACTGGGATCCGTCGCGGTACTCTCCGCCTCCACGATCGCGATCTTCCAGCAAAATCTCAAACGCATGCTGGCATATTCCAGCGTGGCCCAGATAGGGTATCTCGCCCTTGGGGTCAGCTTGGCAACACCTGCGGGACTCACGGCTACCCTGCTGCATCTTTTCAATCATGCCCTGATGAAAGGGGCGCTCTTTGTCGCCCTGGGCTGCATCGCCTGGCGAATCGGGAGCAGCCGTCTACAAGACTTTGCCGGGCTCGGTTACCGCATGCCCTGGACCATGGGGGCTTTTGTGGTCGGTGGGCTCAGCCTGATTGGCGTTCCCCTGACAGCAGGCTTTATTAGCAAATGGTATCTGATACTGGCGGCCTTGGAGAAAGGGTGGTGGCCAATCACTGTCGTGATCATTGCAGGCTCCCTACTTGCGGTCATTTACATCTGGCGGGTGGTGGAAAGAGCGTATCTGGCAAAACCGCCTGCAGAAACGTCAAGAGGGGAAGCGCCGGCCTCAATGCTGATTCCCGCCTGGCTGTTAGCCATCGCTAACCTGTATTTCGGATCGCATACGGATCTTAGTGTAGGCATCGCGGCGCGAGCCGCTGCCAGCCTGTTCGGGGCGACACTGTGACTGAATCCACTCTGATCTGGATCGTGCTGACTCCGTTGGTGGGCGCCCTGGCGGTCCTATTGACCGATCGCTGGCCGAATCTGCGCGAGGCCGTGAGTCTTATTGCCGGTGGCGCGCTGATTGCACAGGTCATGACGCTGGTTTCCCCAGTCCTCGCGGGTGAATCCCTTAGCGCCCTGCTGGTCACCCCCGTGCCGGGCGTGCCGCTGGCCCTTGAGATCGAGCCGCTGGGACTACTCTTCGCGCTCATTGCGGCCGTGCTGTGGGTCGCAACGACCGTGTACGCCATTGGTTACATGCGCGGCCACGGTGAACAACACCAGACCCGCTTCTATGCGTTTTTCGCCATCGCAATCAGTGCAACGATGGGTGTTGCCCTGGCACAGAACCTATTTACGCTGTTCCTGTTCTACGAACTGCTGACGCTGTCGACGTACCCCTTGGTTACCCACGCGGGAACAGATGAGGCAAAACGTGGCGGCCGGGTCTACCTTGGCATTTTGATGGGAACGTCCATGGGATTTTTACTGCTGGCTGTGATCTGGACCTGGCATCTCGCCGGGACAACCGGATTTCAGCCTGGTGGCATCCTGGCCGGCAAAACTTCCCCGCTGGTCGTGGGTGTGCTTTACGCCCTTTTTGCATTTGGCATCGGCAAAGCCGCGCTGATGCCCTTCCACCGCTGGCTACCGGCGGCCATGGTTGCACCAACGCCGGTGAGCGCTTTGCTGCACGCAGTCGCTGTCGTCAAAGCGGGTGTCTTCGCGATTCTCAAAATCACGATTTATATATTCGGCTTGGACCTGCTGTCTGGTACCGGCGCCGCCACCCCGATCCTTTGGGTTGCAACGATCACTATCATCGGCGCGTCGCTGATCGCCCTGCGCCAGGACAATCTCAAACGGCGGCTGGCCTACTCGACCATCAGCCAACTTTCTTATGTGGTGCTCGGCGCGGTCCTGGCTAACGCAGCAGGTATCGCAGGGGCAGCAGTTCACATCGCGACCCATGCCGTTGGGAAGATCACCCTGTTCTTTTGCGCCGGAGCGATTCTGGTCGCTGCCCACAAAACCCGGGTCAGTGAACTTGACGGTCTCGGCCGCCAGATGCCGATCACCATGGGGGCATTTCTCATTGCCAGCCTCAGCATCGCCGGCCTGCCGCCGATGGCAGGCCTTTGGGGCAAGTGGTATCTGTCGCTCGGGGCTTTGGACGCAGGCTATGGGATGTTGGTCGGTGTTCTGATGGTGAGCACCCTACTGAATATCGCTTACCTGTTGCCTATCCCACTGCGGGCATTCTTTGCGCGGGGCGCTGATCAGGGCGGACAATGGCAGGAGGCACCGTTGCCCTGCCTGGTGGCCATCTGTTTCACAACGATCGCCTGTGTAGCACTCTTTTTCTTCCCCGAACCAGTTTACCGGCTGGCCAGCATGCTCGTGAAATGAGGTGATCATGCAAGAAAAGCGTCATATCTTCGATAGCAAGAAAAACATCAAGCGAGTGTTGAAGGCGCTGGTGCTCGCCTGCGTTCTGACAGCTGGGGCTGATATCGTCTATCACCGGCATGTTGTGCACCCCTTTGAGGCGTTATGGGGCTTTTATGCCATCTACGGTTTTGTCGCGTGTGTAGTGCTGGTTCTGCTGGCCAAAGAGATGCGCAAAATCCTGATGCGAGACGAAGACTACTACGACCGTGATGATTGAGTTTCCACCTTTTGCCTTTTTCTATCTGGCGGCACTTGCGGCGGCCGTGCTGCCCCGTGTGCCCCGGCAGGTGCTCATGCTCGCCGTACCGGTGGTCAGCTGTGCCGCCCTGCTGCAGTTACCGAGCGACCTGTTGGTCAGTATGTCCATTCTGGATCTGCAACTTGAGCCATTGCGGGTCGACCGGCTCAGCCGACTTTTTGGAATTCTCTTTCACATCGGCGCTTTTATTGGTATCGTTTTTTCACTACACAGCCGTGATCGGACTCAACACGTTGCAGCGCTAACCTATGCCGGCAGTGCACTCGGCGCCGTGTTCGCGGGGGATCTGCTAACGCTCTTTGTGTTCTGGGAGTTGCTCGCCATCAGTTCGGTTTTCCTGATTTTCGCGAGCCGAACTAAACGATCATACGGTGCCGGTATGCGCTACTTGATCATCCAGATTATCTCCGGTGTGCTGCTGCTCGCTGGCGCTCTTATCCTTTATGGGCAGAGCGGATCGCTACGTTTTGAGCACATCGGTCTATCCGGTGCCGGCAGCATGTTGATTTTTATCGCCTTCGGGATCAAGTGCGCTTTCCCGCTTTTGCATAACTGGCTGACGGACGCCTATCCTGAAGCCACACCTACCGGTACGGTCTTCTTGAGCGCCTTTACGACCAAAGTGGCGGTATATGCACTGGCACGCGGTTTCGCCGGAACCGAGGTGCTGGTTTACATCGGGGCCGTCATGACGTGCTTTCCGATCTTCTATGCCGTCATCGAGAACGATCTTCGGCGGGTACTGGCGTACAGCATGATCAACCAGATCGGCTTCATGGTTGTGGGCATTGGCCTGGGTACCGCATTGGCCATCAACGGCGCGATCGCTCACGCTTTTAACGACGTGATATTCAAGGGACTGCTGATGATGTCGATGGGGGCGGTGTTGCACATGACCGGACGGATGAACGGCTCAGACCTTGGCGGTCTCTACAAGAGCATGCCGGTCACAGCGACTTTTTGTATTGTTGGTGCGGCATCGATCTCAGCCTTCCCGCTCTTCAGCGGCTTCGTCAGCAAGTCGATGGTGATGGTGGCGGTACTGGAAGAGGGGCACCCTGTCGTCTGGCTGGCCCTGCTTTTCGCTTCCGCAGGCGTATTCCATCATGCGGGTATAAAGATTCCGTTCTTTGCTTTTTTCGCACATGACAGCGGTATCCGTACCAAAGAAGCACCTATAAATATGTTGATTGCGATGGGTATCGCTGCGACGCTCTGTATCGGCATCGGTGTCTGGCCTTGGATACTCTACGATCTGTTGCCTTTTGCCGTCGACTACACACCCTTTGACGGCAGCCACATCCTGGCCCAAATTCAGTTGCTGGTTTTCTCCGCGGCTGCGTTTGCCTGGCTTAAGGTCGCAGGGATTTATCCCCCCGAACTGCACTCGACCAATATCGATGTCGAGTGGCTATACCGGCGACTCGCGCCCCGTTGGGTGCAAAAAATCACTGCCGCATCGCGACGAGCGGCTGAGACGACGTCCCGGGCTGGGGAGAACCTTGGCCGAAACCTCATGCGGCTGGTACTGCATCACTACGGTCCCGAGGGGACACTGGCACGTGTCTGGCCGACCGGCTCCATGGTGCTCTGGGTAGCAGTACTGCTCGGCGCCAGTCTCGTACTGTATTACCTTTAGCCCATAACAGACGTCTCGCCATGAGTTCACCGGAAGGCATAAATTTGGACGAGTCCCAAACCTGTGTCGATGCGGCAATCACCTCGCGTCGGTCAGTCCGCGCCTTTTTACCAACGACAGTACCGAACGAAGTGGTTCAGAAAATCCTCAGCACCGCAGCGCGGGCGCCGTCCGGTACCAATATCCAGCCCTGGCGGGTGTACGTACTGACCGGCAGTCGCTTGAAGCAGTTAAGCGACGCGATTCTGTCCGCGTACAACGATCCCGAGATCGCCAAAACGCATGCTGAAGAGTATCCGTACTATCCCAAGCAGTGGGTATCTCCCTACCTTGAGCGCCGACGCAAGATCGGCTGGGATCTTTACGGACTGCTGGGGATCACCCGCGAAGACAAGGCCAAGATGCACCACCAGCACGGCCGAAACTACGCGTTTTTTGATGCACCGGTCGGCCTCATTTTCAGCATTGACCGTGTGCTGGAACAGGGCAGTTGGCTCGACTACGGCATGTTTTTGCAAAACATCATGGTAGCAGCACGCGGACGCGGACTTGATACCTGTCCTCAGGCTGCATTTAACCCGTTTCATCGTGTCATCCACGAGCAACTACAGATGCCGGAAAACGAAGCGCTGGTCTGCGGTATGGCGCTCGGCTATGCCGACTCTGATGCCATCGAGAACCGTCTCACCACCGAACGGGAGCCCATCGACGTCTGGACCACTTTTTTAGACTGAAAGGCGCGCTTCAGCCGGCGGGTATTTTCAGGCTTTCCTTGAAGTGGCGCCGACACATCGACACATAAGTTTCGTTACCGCCAATCTGGATTTGATCCCCGCCGCGCAACGGCCGTCCCTTCTCGTCGAAACGCACCACCATAGTGGCCTTTCGGCCGCAATGGCAGACGGTCTTGATCTCGCGCAATTCGTCTGACAGTGCCAGCAACTGCCTAGAACCTTCGAAAAGCATGCCAAGAAAATCAGTGCGTAAGCCATAGGCAAGCACCGGGATATCCAACGCGTCGACTACCTCGGTCAACTGATCAACCTGGTCGGCGCTCAAAAACTGGGCTTCATCCACCAACACACAGTGAATCGGTTGGCGTTCGCAAACATCCGCCACCAGGTCCAGCAAATTGACACTCGGATCCACATCTACCGCATCTGCCTCAAGCCCGATACGCGAGCGGACGCGGTTTTCCCCAGAGCGGCTATCGATGCGTGGTTTTACGACGAGGGTATTCATGCCTCGCTCAGCGTAATTATGGCGGGACTGCAGAAGGTTCGTTGTTTTGCCGGCGTTCATCGCCGAATAATAAAAATAGAGTTTGGCCACGTGAAGTCCGAGCAGTATCCGATACCCGCATTGTAGGATATCAACGACCGGAATCTTCAAAGACGACGCCGTTATCCCGGGCTGCGATATTGGACGCCCCGATCTATACTGGACTGCTAACAAATCGAGGCGCTCCAATGAATACTTCTTCTCTCTTCCTGGATGAGATCTACGCTCTAGCCCATGAAGCCCTGCTTAGTGCCGGCGCCAGCGAAGAACACGCCAATGCTGTCGCCGATGTCGTTACCCGCGCGGAGCGCGATGGCTCACACTCTCATGGTCTTTTCCGTATCCCCGGATATGTCGCTTCCCTTCGTAGCGGCAAGGTGAATGGCAATGCGGATCCGAAGCTGTCCATGCCCTCGCCCGTTGTGCTCCACTGCGATGGTGACCTGGGTTATGCGCCATTGGCACACCATCGCTCTCTGGATACTCTGGCCAAGGCCGCTAAAGAAAATGGGGTGGCCACGCTGTCTATCACTCGGACGCATCACTTTGCCGCCCTGTGGCCGGAGACTGAAGCTTTGGGGCAACAGGGCCTTGTCGCGATTGCCTGCGTTTCCTATATGCCGAGCGTGGCGCCCTTTGGCGCATCGGAGGCGTTATACGGTACTAACCCCCTGTCATTCGCCTGGCCCCGCCCAAAATCACCGCCGTTGGTCTTCGACATGGCGACTGCCGCCATGGCAATGGGGGATGTCCAAATCGCAGCCCGGGACGGTCATCCGGTTCCCGCGGGTACTGGACTCAATGCAGACGGCGAATCCACTACAGACCCCAAAGAGATTATCAAGGGTGTGTTGCTGCCCTTTGGCGGGCACAAAGGCTCACATATCGCCATGATGATTGAACTGCTGGCAGGTCCCCTTGTTGGAGAGACCGTCAGTTTTTCCTCGAAGAAGCGGGACAGCGGCGACGGAGGGCCGCCCCAGGGCGGTGAATTCATCCTGGCGATGAATCCCGATATCCTCTCAGGCAATGAATGGCATGATCAGAGCGAGGCTTTCCTGAAAAAACTTGATGCCTTGGAAGGTGTGCGGCTACCGGCCGAGCGGCGCTACCGGAACCGACAGGACACAGGACCCCGTCTGATCAACAGCGACCTTCTGGAAAAGATTCAGACAACACTCCTGCCCACGTAACCCCATCAGCCCCCCAAGAGCCCNCCAGGCTTCTCTCAGGCAAGAGAGCCGTNAGGGCCAGACAACACTGACGACGTTGGTTCGGGCCTGGTAGTTATTGAGGNTGGCGCCGCGGGCAATCGAAGAAACCATGAAGTAGTAGGTNTCTCCGGATACNGGANCCCAGTCAATCAGTCCAGGCTGCTTAATATGTCCGCCTTCGACAACCCTCATAGGTTTACAGTTTCCATTGGGTGCCATCCACTCCCAGGTGCCTCCGTACCATCGGCCGTTCCGCCATACAAAGACCCAGGGGTTGGCATTCACCTTGATGTCGCGTGTGCCATCGGTATGCCGGATGGTGGCCGTCGGCCATGTTGAGGTACCACCCCACTCCATACATATCGTGCCTGCGCCGATGTTGACCGTTAGATTGTGGGTCACCGGCCAGTTCGAAACGTTGGTATGAAGCCAGGTGACTTTGGAAAGATCGAACGCCTCAGCGCTGCTCGATGAGGTTGTTGTCGTCGTTGCCGTTGCGGTTGACGTACTGGTGTCCGTGGTAGTGGTCGTACTGGTGTCTGCAGTAGACGTTGTATTGGCGCTGTCATCCACCACACCTGACGAAGACTTACTGGCACTGCAGTCAAACGGCCAGCACCAGCCATCCGAACAGCCGCTGAGCGGCAGGGCGATTGCCAGTAATACCCCGATTCTTGCCAGTATTTTCATAATGATTTGATTGATTCGCCAAGCATTTTGCCTATTCACTGAATATTATAACGCCATACAGCGAAGTTCTATTCACAGAGATCATAATCAGCATATTATAAATACTTGAAACCATTCATCTTTTCAATTAGCGGAACACGGCAAGACAAGTTGCACCCGTCCTGTGTCAAGTTTAAAAGTCGGTGTGCGCTCCGCCTTCGCGTTTTCGGCGTTCGACAAAATCCTCCAGCTCTTCCCGAATGGCGGCATCCATGGGCGGCGCTTCATACTGGGCCAACACCTCTTTAAAGATTTTGTTGGCGCGCTGCGGGGTCTCAACCGCGCCTGCCTCTTCCCAGCTTTCGAAATTGCTCCAATCTGAGAGAAAAGGACTATAGAACGCGGTCTTGTACCGCTCCTGGGTGTGGTCAGCGCCCAGAAAGTGGCCCGTGGGGCCCACCGCGCGGATGGCCTCAAGGGCAAGGTCCTCTTCAGTAACGCTGACGGGCTGATGATAATGCGCAAACTGCTGGAGCATTTCGCAGTCGATCACGAATTTCTCAAAACTNGCNCANAGCCCCCCCTCCATCCATCCCGCGGCGTGGTAGATGATGTTGGCATTAGCACTGGAACACGCCCACAAGGAAGAAGCACTTTCCCAGGTGGCTTGTGCATCCACACAGTTGGCGGCATTGGCATTCGAGGCACGCCAGGGCAAGTCGTAGTAGCGCGCCATCTGGCCTGACATCTGCGTCGCTCGGCAGTATTCCGGCGTCCCAAATGCCGGNGCGCCCGACTTCATGTCGACATTCGAAGTAAANGAACCATAGGCCACAGGGGCCCCTGGCTGCACCAACTGCAACAGAACGATCGCCGCGAGGCATTCTGCTGTCTGCTGGGCAATCGCTCCGGCCAGCGTGATCGGCGCCATTGCACCCGCCANAGTAAACGGCGTCACNATCACNAGTTGATTCTGNTTCGCNAGTCGCATCGCGCCGTCNAGCATCGGCCAGTCATGCTTAAGNGGAGATGACGAGTTGATATTGGTAAACATCCGCGGGGCCTTGGCNAAACCTGCCTCATCCAATCCCGCNGCAATTCGGACCATGGCCATCGCATCCTCAACACGTTCCACGCCCAGCGAATAAGCGTGAACGAGTTTGTCGGTTAAGGTCAACATGTCAAAAAGACAATCAAGATGGCGCGTCGAAGCGTGCAGGTCCACCGGTTCCACCGGATAACCCCCGATAAAATGGATACAGTTGAAACTCTGCGTNAGTTTGATCCAGTTCTGGTAGTCGGTGCGGTTACCAACTCGCCGCCCATGATCCAGATCCGAGACATTCGGCGGGCTGGAGACTTGACCAAACGCCGCATAAGCTTCCCCAAACACCAGGGCGCGATCTTTGTTACGCGGAGTCATTACGATCCGGCGGGGGGCTTTGGCAACCTGTTCCATGACTAGAGCACGGTCCATTTTGACCGTAACGGAATCAGCTAGAACGTCGCAGCCCGCTTGCTGGAGAATCTCGCGTGCCTCGTCATGCAGAAAATCAATACCAATCTCCTCGAGNATCTGCATTGCGGCGCCGTGAATACGCTCCACGCCTTCTGCGTCCAGTGGCTCTGTTGGTGCATCAGCATATTGCGGCTGGCCCCACGGTAATTGAGATAGGGTTCCCGATCGGGGTGTAGGAGTTCGCGTCCTCCTTCGCCGACCCGTTCGGGGTGAACTGTCTGAGGATGACTGATCTGGTTTCATCGTTTAGACACTGTCACGCATGAGCGATAACTATCAATCTGAAAACAGTGGTAGAGCAATACACATAACGACACCAATCATCGTCGTCGAGACTCTCGTCGTACCCCTGATAACCACCTGAGGCTTTTTAGAACCGGGCCTTCAGAGCATGCTACAGCGTCTGTTACTGTCGATGCTCTAGGAGTCTTGGCATCAGTTCAACTAGATTGCATGGCCTAGTTCGGTAATCTAGCTGATGTACCAATAGCTTGTCCCAGGCCGTCGCGCAGGCACCGGAAGACCCCGGCAATGAGAAGAGATAGGTACCGTTGGCAACACCTGCCACGGCCCGCGACTGCAGAGACGATGTTCCAATTTCCTCGAAGGAGATCGCCCGGAAGATTTCACCAAATCCATCCAGTTCTTTTTCAAAAAGTGGTTTGACCGCCTCTGGAGTCCCGTCAAATCCGGTGACTCCTGTACCACCCGTCATCAACACCACCTGGACATCAGGGTTAGCGATCCAGCGTGAAACGACCGCGCGAATCTGGAAAACATCGTCGGGCACCATCACCTTCTCAACAAATTGATGGCCGGCATCCTGGACGCGGCCGACGAGTAATTTTCCGGACTTGTCATCAGCTTCCGTACGTGAATCCGAAACTGTCATTACCGCGATCGGCACCGCTATAAATTCACGTGCTTGAGTCGACATTGTGCTTACCGTTGCTTGTGGCCCGCGTTCTCTGCGCCTATTATAGAACCGTAAACGGTAGTGTCTGCCTGTGAATTGATCCTGCTCCCATGACCATTAACGTCCGATTCTTCGCCAGTTTGCGTGAGCGCATTGGCCACGCCACCATGATCGTCGAGGCCGACGGTATCACGACCGCTCGCGATGTCTGGAAGGCCGTCAGCGGTGAATCCCCCGACGAAGAAATGCTGGTCGCGATCAACAAGGAGTACGCCGGCCTCGATCGGGCGGTTGCGGACGGCGACGAAGTGGCATTTTTCCCACCCGTAACCGGGGGCTAGCCATCCCATGACTGTCGAGATTCATGAACATCCGTTTGATCCCTGGNAGANCNTGTCAGTGTATCGCTCAAAGAATCTTGTTGCGGGGAAAAGCGGNGCCAGTGCGGTGTTCGTNGGCACTATGCGGGACTTCAATGAAGGAGATGAAGTTCAGGAGATGGTNCTCGANCANTATCCCGGCATGACGGAACAACAGCTCAAAGACATGCGCGATCGGGCNATATCCAGNCATGATTTGGAGGACGCGCTGGTCGTCCACCGCGTGGGGGTGGTNCATCCCGGTGAGGATATCGTGCTGGTCGCAGCTTTCTCGGCGCATCGAAAGGCCGCGCTGGATGCCTGCCGGGAAATGATGGAGATACTGAAGTCCACTGCGCCGTTCTGGAAAAAAGAGACCCTCGCCCAAGGCGAGCGCTGGGTGGAACGAAACACACCCGGCTGAAACTTGGACTCCCGCCTGGTGACCTAAACAGATCGCCTGGCGGCGATCCAGGATGTATTTTCCTTTGGGTCATCGCCATCAGAAAGCGTGAGCACGTCCAGCATCGAAAAATGCCGGGCGAGTTCTCCCGGCTGCAGCACGTACTCTGGATTGAACGCTGGCGCCTTGTTCAGGTGGTACACGTTGAAAGTGCGCCAAAACAGCAGCCCTCCCGGGACAAGCATTGATGGTATTTGGGCAAACAAATCGCGGTTCAGGTATCGAAAGCAACAGATGAGGGACCAGGGACCCTTCGGCAAGTCAGCGACCGTGAGGTCTGCTGTGGTGGTGTTGATACGAACACCATCACGTTCCGCAAGCTCTTTACCCAGAGCAAGGCCCACCCTGCTGCAGTCGACCGCCGTAACATTCAAACCCTGTTTCGCAAGATAAACCGCAGCGTGGCAAGNCCCCGCTGCTATATCTAGAGCGGTGCGCGGTGCACTCAGTTCACCGATGTCGATCTGGTGGCGNTGGAACAGCGATTCGACGCGAAGCACCGGCGCAAGACTTGCTGCGCGGTATTTTTCATCCCAACGTGAAGGGTCGCTTACCACGAAACCAGATTNATCCTAAGGGAGCGGATTCATTCGTTACTGCCNGGGCATCTGGACCCTGTACTCTTCGTATTCCAGNTCCCCATCGTAAATGCTGGTGCGGCCTTCCTGTTTCGAGATTCCCNGGCGCTTGCCAAANGCTGAAATGTTCTCAATCAGCGGTCGGGGATCGTGNGCTCTTAACCACAAACGCAACAGATGACGACGCTTGTCGAGATCGTCATCATCAACAAAAGCTGTGCGATTGTGCAGCACCGTATAGTTGCTGAAAAAGAGCATATCTCCCGGCGAGAGCATGAACTGACGGAAGCATTTTGGTCCGTGGGCAACCTGGTCCAGGGTATCCAGCGCCTCGGACTCGGCGGCGGTCTTCTCCTTACCCATGTGAGCAAATGCCATCTCAATATAGCTCCTCAGATAACTGATACTGAGGCAGCCGTCCTTTTCAGAAAAGACCGGGGTCTTTTCTTCCGTGACCGGTGACTCTCCAGGCNCGTGCTCACCAAAAAGGTGGTAGTGAAATCCTTCGCACAGAATCGGCAGTACATCAGGATGATGGTNGAGAAGTTCGTTATAGATCGCGGCAGCGCCCGCGTACCCACTGAGACCGCCCTCGCGGGCAGGGACCAGGCACATCATGCCAACAATATCAGTGGCATCAGTATGCAGAGCGAGTTCGGTACTGTTCTGGTAAGCACGGTAACGCGGATTGTCTCCTCCGAGATTCACCACGTGTCCCAACCGGTCACCGGCGAGGCTCTGGGATTGAGCNTCTCCCATGTGCGCNCCGATGCCCCAGAAAATAAGCGCGCANTCGTCTTTGGTGTAACGCGCAACCGGGATGCCCTGCAGAAACACCAGGCCCTTTCCATAATCGATTTCCTGTATCCATCCTGCAACGACCTTTTCTAACCCACCGAGCGGGAAATCACCCGCGGTAACCTCTTCTACAGCGAGCCCGCTGGCTTTGATCGCGTTCAGGGCGTCATCAAGCGCCGACAGTTCTTTAGCACTGAGCACATAGGTGATATCCGACTTGGAACGGATCGAGTCCGTCGTCCAGGCGTTGGGGTGATCAGGTCTTGCCTCGGGCAGCATTCAGACAAGACCCAAAAAAGGTTCGACTTCCACTACCTCGCCCAGCTGGGCACCCGCGCTGTCGATAGGCAGGATGACAAAACAGTTGGCCTGGCTCATGGAACTCAGGATACCCGAACCCTGCTCACCTGTGGTGGATACCACCAACGCACCGGTTTCATCCTGCGAGAGCACTCCCCGCTGAAACTCGGTTCGGCCGCGTTGCTTTTTCAACCGATCCAGGGTGCGGGCCTGAAGACGCAGCGGCTGCCAGGACGCCTCGCCCGAAAGCCGCCGAAGCGCAGGCAGAACAAACTGATAAAAGGTCACCATCACCGAAACGGGATTGCCCGGCAGGCCGAAAAAAAGACTGTCGCCAATCTTGCCAAAAGACAAGGGCCGGCCTGGCTTCATGGCAATCTTCCAGAAATTGACTTCGCCGATTTCATCCAGAACGTCCTTGACGTAATCAGCATCCCCCACTGAAGCCCCGGCTGATGTGATCACCACGTCCGCCATATCAGCGGCCTTCAGGAATGTCTTCTTGATTTGTTCCCGGTCATCGCGCACCACGCCGAGATCATTAAAAGCCANACNCGCTCGGCGCAGCATGCCGTTCAGTGTGTAGCGGTTGGAATCGTAGACATCCCCTAATTCCAGAGGCTGTCCAATCGAGCGCAGTTCATCACCGTTTGAAAAAAATGCGACACGCGGCCGACGCAGCACGGGCAGCTCGCCTATGCCTAAAGATGCCACCATGCCAATGTCACCCGGCAGCAACCGTCGGCCTGCGACCAGCGCAGTAGCGCCCTCAGCGAGATCTTCTCCAGCGTATCTGACGTGCTGGCCATCCCGTTGCCCGTCGGCGACCCGGATGTAATCATCCTGCTGCTCGACGTGTTCCTGCATCACGACCGTGTCAGTCCCTTCCGGCATCACCCCACCGGTCATGATACGAGCACACTCACCCGGTCCCACGCTGCCGGCAAAAGCCTTACCGGCCCAGGCTGTCCCCACCACCTTCAGCGATGATCCGTTCAGATCCGTAAAACGCAATGCATAGCCATCCATCGCCGAGTTGGTGTGGTTTGGCACGGCCATCGGGGATTGGATATCGACGCCCAATACCCGGTCAAGGGCTTCGCGCAACGCCACGACTTCCACGTCGCTAATCGGACTAACCGCCTGCGCGATTCGGGCTAGCGCCGTATCCACCGGTAGCCACGCCGGATCGTACTCATCATCGCAGCTCGGCTGGCGTGAAACGGGATCGGGGGNATTCATTTCTGGCGCTTCCAGTCGCCCGACCGACCGCCGGATTTTTCCAGCAACTTGATGTCGGTAATGATCATCCCACGATCNACCGCTTTACACATGTCATAGATAGTCAGCAGGCCCGCGTTTACGGCAGTCAATGCTTCCATTTCAACGCCCGTGCGCTCACGGGTCTCGGTGATGGCCGTACAAAAGACGCACTGTTGATCACTGTCGACCACAAAATCCACCTCAACACGTGTCAGAGAAAGCGGGTGACAAAGCGGAATAGTCTCTGCAGTCCGCTTTGCCGCCATAATGGCCGCAATGCGTGCAACAGCCAATACGTCCCCTTTGGCATGCCCCCCTTTGGCGATGAGATCAAGCGTCGTCGGCTGCATTGCGATACGCCCGTGCGCGACTGCGCGCCGAGCGGTGATCTCCTTGTCGCCCACATCCACCATCCGGGCCTCACCCTGATCATTAAGGTGCGTAAGTGTCTTATCTTTGGTCGTCAAAATGAGAGTGCCGTTTTAAAACGTTGAGAATATTCTAGCGGTTATTGCTTCTTGTTGAAGGCCATCCGGGCTTGGCTGTACTGCTCACATGCTACAATTTTCGGGTTTACATGCTTTGGTAGCGCATTATGGCCAGTACCGCCTCCACCATGCAGGCACTCGGGTTCGAGGCGCCAGCCTTCACTCTGCCCAACACCCACCTAGTCGCAGGCAGGCCAATGGTTTCGCTGTCGGACTATGCAGGTAGCAAAGCAGTGCTGATTGCTTTCATCTGTAACCACTGTCCTTACGTGATTCACTTGCGCGATGCATTTAGTGCTTTTGCTGAGGAATATGTATCGCTTGGTCTTACCACGATCGCGATCAGTGCCAACGATGCCGCCACCTATCCTGACGATGCGCCGGAACAAATGGCCGAAGAGGCAGCACAGCACGGTTTCGGGTTTCCCTACCTTTACGATGAGGAGCAGTCTGTTGCCAAGGCCTACCACGCTGCCTGCACGCCGGATTTTTTTCTCTTTGATGAACACCGCCAACTCGCATATCGGGGACAGTTTGACGCCTCCCGGCCGAAAAACAATGAACCGGTTAGCGGTATCGATTTGAGAAATGCAGCGGATGCGGTCCTTCGCGGCAATGCCGTTTTAGGCGAGCAGATCCCGAGTATCGGCTGCAACATCAAGTGGAAATCGGGGCAGGAGCCCGACTACTTTCCCACCTGATCATGCGCCCACGGGTGCGGGGTATTTATTGTGATCAGTGAGTCTGTTTTATTTTCCATATTCCTGATCTTCACCGGGGCAGCGCTCCTCGCCACAATCGCGCTTTTTGCCCGGCAGTCTCTGCTGGTCGCCTACATTGCGCTGGGTGTTCTCGCGGGACCGTCTGTCACCGGCCTGGTTGCAGACCCACACCTGATTGCCGATCTTGCTCATATCGGGATCATCTTCTTGTTGTTTCTGCTCGGGCTGGACCTGTCGCCCCGCAAACTTCTTGGTCAGATGCGCGAAGCCGTCGGTGTCACTCTGATGAGTTCCCTGATTTTTGCCCTGCTAGGCTACGGGGTCGCGTTTGCAGCAGGACTTTCCCGTATCGACTGCTTGTTGGTCGGCATGGCCAGCACCCTTTCCAGTACGATCATTGGACTCAAGCTTCTGCCCACAACGGTGCTGCACCATCGCCATACCGGGGAGGTCATTATCAGCATTCTGTTGCTACAGGACCTGATAGCGATAGGTGCTTTGCTGCTGCTCGATACTCTGGCGGCAGGGTCGATGCCCTGGCTTCGGGCGAGCCTTGAAATCGCTGGGCTTCCGGTTCTTTTTGTTTCCGGTTTAGCCGCTGAAAGGTGGGTGCTACGGCCTCTCTTTCACCGTTTCGACAAAGTCGGTGAGTATGTGTTTCTGCTGTCGCTCGGGTGGTGTCTGGGCCTTGCTCAGATTGCCGAGAGCCTTGGCCTCTCTTATGAAATCGGCGCTTTCATTGGCGGCATTACGCTGGCGAATAGTCCCATCGCGCCATTTATTGCCGAGAGCCTGCGGCCGTTGAGGGACTTCTTTCTAGTGATGTTCTTTTTCGCACTTGGCGCGGGCTTCGACCTCGCGGGTGCCACTGCCGTTTGGCCAGCAGCCNTGGCCTTGGCAGCGGGCGTNCTTTTGATCAAGCCGGTCACCTACCGTACTCTCCTCAGAAAGTTCGGCGAAAGCACTATCCTGGCTGGCGAGGCCGGCGTGAGGCTCGGCCAGATGAGCGAGTTTTCCTTGTTGCTGGTTGCCGTCGCCCTGCAGGCACAAACTATCAGCCAGCAAGCCGCTAACCTTGTTCAGTTGGCGACGCTGATCACCTTCGTCGTCTCATCTGCATTTGTGGTGCTACGTTATCCCAGTCCCATTGCCTTGTCAGAGCGCCTACGAAGAGATTAGCTGGCGCAACCCCTAGGAAGTTGATTGTGAGGAAGCCTGCTGCTTAACCTCGTTAACAGCGGCACTCAAAGCCGCTTCATCGGCGAGGTATTCATGGTCAACAACCTCCAGCCCATCACTAAACCGGAAGACGAGCGGGATGCCGGTGGGAATGTTGTACTGCATGATTTCATCTTCACTCATACCCAGGAGAAATTTCACCACCGCGCGCAGGCTGTTACCGTGCGCAACGACCAGCACCTTGCGATCAGCCTTGAGTTCCGGGACCAGCCTTTCATTCCACCATTGGGTCACCCGCTCCAGGGTATCTGCTAGAGACTCGGCATCCGGCAGCCNNGCGATNCCNGNNTATTTNGGNTCNTGNGANGGNTGCTGNGNATCNNCNGCCTCAAGNGCAGGNGGNCGNATNGCATAACCCCGGCGCCACTTGAGCACCTGATCATCGCCGTGCTTAAGCGCGGTTTCTTTTTTATCGAGACCCTGCAACGCACCGTAGTGCCGTTCATTCAGTCGCCAGTCCGTCTTAACCGGAAGATGCATTTGGTCCATTTCATCCAGTATCAGCCACAGCGTACGGGTTGAGCGCTTAAGCAGCGAAGTCATGGCGACATCGAAGCGGTAACCTTTTGCCAGCATGGTCTTGCCGGCATCACGGGCTTCATGCATGCCCCTGTCAGATAAGTCCACATCCACCCATCCCGTAAACCGGTTTTCAAGATTCCATATGCTCTGGCCATGGCGTATCAGTAATAGTTCCTTCATAGCATCGGGTTCCAATTGTTACGGTGCAGATGTTACCAGCCCTCTTACCAAACCTGCGCATACAGGATGGAACGGGTCATCAAGCCACGTTGGATTGAACCACGGACCTTCAGCAAGCTTCCAGATACGGTCAGCCGGCGATCAGCCTTGTACGACCGTGATGATTTCGGTTGCCGAATTCATCCCACCCATTGTGACGCCCGGGATTGCACATCCTGACCGCAATAGATATTCATAACCCCTGTTTGTTTAGGAATCATCTCTGGATGACTCCGGTATACTGGACTTATCCGTCCCGCGCTCTGTGCTCCCCGACTTGGCCGCACCTTACTGCAATCTTGACCAATTCAAAATTGTCTACGTTTTTCTTGTAAGGACTGGTGTGAATAAGCGCGGAAATGGAGTCCACAAGGCTCTTATTGAATGATAAATCAAATTGGGTCTATCTCCTGCTCCAAGTGGGTACATGCTTTGTGCGCCGGGTTTTTCGTCGTACTCGCGACCAGTTATCTCCATGATGTACTGTTTCAGGATAAACACCTCAGTGCTTTTGATTTCATTCTGAACAAGCCCGTCTGGGAGGCAGAACGAGGTCCGCATCTAGTCAATAATGGGGTACTCGCTGACTCACCGACCGCACACTATCCTTACAGGAGAATTTTCTGGGACAACTTGCGGCAAGGCAGAAACACCGATTACTTACCGCACATTCTTACCGGCCAAGCGTCAAACGGCCAGGGTACCGGGGCCTTCGTCACCAGCTTTTTTCAGTTGTTTATGGACGTGCCAAACGCTCTGGACTGGAGCACATGGTTTAGATTAATTCTGGCGGGAATCTTCATGTACACGCTCATGGTCTGGCTCGGCTGTCAGCCTGTGATCGCCGTTCTCGCGGGTGTCGCCTGGACCTATAACACCCATCAGCTGGCCTGGTTACTTTTCCCTCAACACCTTGCAGCCCAGTTATGGATTCCGTTGATCTTCCTGCTCAACTTCAAACTAATTCGGGATGGCCCCGATTGGCCATCCATACTTGCGCTCATACTAAGCGTTGTGCTTTTCTACAGCAGCGGTTACACCCAGATCGCACTGTACAGTTTTATCTTTTTAGGCTTGTTCAACAGCGTTTACCTATGGCTCGCAAAGCAAACGGTTAGCGCAAAGTGGCGGCTTTGGACCATTATTCACGGGATTTATCTTGGCACCGCCCTAATAATTTTTCCGGATGTGATGTCTCAGTTGGCAGAGATAAATGACGGTTTGCGCGGAGCGCAACNATACCGTTATCTCGACCTAGGGAGTGTGCCTCTGCTTAAGTCGCTGCTGATGCTGCCGGTAGCTGGACTGCCGCATCCGCTGGACATTGTGAGGTTCATGTTCCCGCATTATCTGGAGCTAGGACTCTGGGCACCTGGCCTCAAGGAGATCTATAAAACCAACGTTGTTGAATACATGGTCTTTTTTGGTCTCATCGTTCTCTACCTCACGCTTTACGGAATTTGTGGCGGGCTGCGCCGCCACAGCCGCCTGGTGTGGGCTCTATGCATAACGCTGTTCTTTGTCTTTGCTCTGATCAACGGCAATCCGCTGATCGTTGGGCTGGTTAACCTGATACCCGCGGGAGGTGCTGGCCAGTCCGACCGCTTCATAACGCTCATCATCTTCACCTGCATTGTGCTCAGCGGCCTCGGCCTCAGATATTTTCTTGAAGATAGAAAAACCCATGACCTAGTCTGGGCGGCTGTGCCGGGAATCCTCCTTCTGGTATGGATTGGCGTTGCGAAACTTCAATATGATGCCATTATCAATTTGTGGTCCTTTATTCCGCCAGTGACGGTTCTCATGATTTTCATCGTCGTCGGCCACTCGCTTGCACGGAAAAACTTAGGGAACCTGGTTGGCGTTATCGCCATTGGGTTCACGCTGTATGAGTTGTTTCCTGCCATGTATGGGTTCAATACACGGCTTGATGCGAAAGATCATTTCCCGACAAATTCGGTCATCACTGCTATTCAGAAGACACCCGGAGATTTTCGTACAGCAACAATCATGAGCAACACCTCGTACCATCACAACATCTTCAGCTACTACAAATTAGCGACCATTGGAGGCTACGCCACGACGGTACAGAACCAATACCTCAAATTCCTCCGGGAAGCCTACAAAGATGTGGCGATTACCGCCAACGGTATTGTTTTCCTAATGCATCACCATCCCGAGATTCTTCGCCTGCTGAATACCAGATTTGTCGTTTCCGATATTCCTGTAGCCAGCGATCGGGTTCGGAAAGTCTTCGCCAACGAAGCCAATACACTCTACGAAATTACAGACCCGTTGGACCGCGTTTACTGCGGCACTGACCAACTGGTGATACCCGAGACGGACACGATTCCGGGGAAACTGTCGGAGGCGGCTACCGCCTATGATCGGCCGATCCTCGTTACCGCACCGCTGGTTGATAAGAGCAAATTGACGGAAAACTGCTCCATCGCAGATTTGAAGGTTTACCAGGGCAAAATTGACTTTCGCGCTACCTCCGATGAACCAACACTCGTCTTCATAGCGACCAACCATCACAACAACTGGCGCGCGCGCATAGATGGAACGCGGACCGAGATCAACGCCGGCAACTACGCTTTCATGGTTGTCCGGGTACCGGCCGGATCCAGCGATGTGCAACTCCAGTACACCGATCAGAAACTCTTTCTGGGGGCGCTTTTTCTTATCGGGTTCGGGCTGTTTGTACTCGGCTACGCGGTGCTATCGGTGAACCCGATCTGGCGAAAGCTCTTATTTGCACTTTGTGCAGTAATGCTCATTGGGAAAAACGCCCTGTCTGTACCGGGTCTGAAAAATGTAGAGATCTCTGAGAGAGAGGCTGCCGTAGAACTTCGGGTCGTTGATCCGAACCCGTCATAAACTCAAAAATCCCCTACGCTTTCCTTCAACCGATCAACCAGTAGCCGAAGTGCGCGAGCTCGGTGACTCAGGATATTCTTGCGAGTCGGGCTAAGTTCGGCTGCCGTGCAGTTTTCTTCCGGGACCCAGAATACCGGATCGTAGCCAAAACCGTTCTCACCGCTGGGTGAGGTGGTGATGCACCCCGACCAGGTCTCCTCGCAGATCAGTGGTGCGGGATCATCTGCCCGCCGGAGGTAAACCATCAGGCAGCGGAATCTGGCCTGCCGTTCCTCCAACGGGACATCCACCAACTGGGAGAGCATCTTGGAGAGGTTCTCCGAATCACTGGCGCGTTCCCCGGCAAAGCGCGCCGAGTAGACTCCTGGAGCGCCCCCCAGTGCGTCCACTTCGATGCCCGAGTCATCCGCGATGGCGGGATGTCCTGTCTGGCGGGCAGCGTTACGCGCCTTCAGGATCGCATTTTCAACAAACGTCTCACCCGTCTCTTCGACGGGCGTGACGCCGAGCGCGCCCTGACCAACCACAGAGAAGCCGCTATCTGACAGCAGGTTGATTAACTCCCGGAGTTTTCCCTGATTATCTGAGGCCAATACGAGCTGACGGGTCACTGGGGTGTCTCTCGAGCAATCCGCTGCAACCGCATCAGTTCCTCGATGCCCTTCACAGCGGTGGCTGTCATATTCTGCATCTCAACTTCGCTAAACGGGCAGTGTTCGGCGGTTCCCTGGATTTCGATAAAAAGCTTCTCATCGTTCATCACGAAATTCATATCGGTATCGGCAGTGCTGTCTTCAACATAATCCAGATCCAGAAGGACCTCGCCCTGTTTGAGCCCAACCGAGACAGAGGCAATCTGACGCAGCGGCACAGGAGCCTCGAGTAAACCATCCTGACACAGGCGGTCCAGCGCATCGGCAAGCGCCACCCAAGCNCCCGTGATCGACGCCGTACGCGTACCTCCATCTGCCTGGAGCACATCACAATCGAGCGTGATAGTCCGCTCTCCAAGTGCTTTCAAATCCAAAGCNGCCCGCAGTGAACGACCGATTAGTCTCTGGATCTCCAGAGTTCGCCCTCCCTGCTTTCCACGCGCCGCCTCGCGCGCCATCCTTTCACCCGTCGCACGGGGGAGCATCCCATATTCCGCCGTTATCCAACCCTGCTGACTACCTTTGAGAAACCTCGGTACGCGCTCTTCGACGCTTGCCATGCACAGTACCCGGGTGTCTCCGAACTCCACCAGTACCGAACCCTCAGCGTGACGGTTATAAGATCGGGAGAAGCGCACAGGCCGCAACTCATCTGGANGTCGGTTATTCGCTCTGGCCATCGATTTTCCTCTGTTGTGGTGTATCCCGACGAGACAACGCGTCCTGGGATGTTGGGGGGTCAACCAGGCGGCAGCGAATGTCCCAGTCTCGAGAAGAACTGCGTTAAAAACCGGTAGGTCAAACCCCAGATCACGCGTGTATCGTCCTGGGCTAGAAATATACCGGGAAACAGCTTGTCGCCTGCAGCGGGGTATCGCACCGATGTCCGCAGGCCCGGGTCCAGAAGCCGGGATAGGGGAATCTGCACAATCTCAGACACCTCGTAGTTTGGTTTGAGAACGGGCAGCACATCGACTGCATAGACGAAACAGGAGATGACAAGATCAGCCGAGCGGCCGCCCTGGCGGCCCCGCAAGTCCCCAAGACGACCCACCGATTGTGCTGGGCGAAGCTCGAACCCGATCTCTTCATGAGTTTCGCGACACGCCGCATCACCCGCTTCCAGGTCACTGTTCTCGCGCCGCCCGCCAGGAAACGCCATCTGCCCTGACCAGGGATCATCCGGGAAAGGCGATCGCTGGATAAAAATGATGCTGGGGTCGTGTACTGCTGCACCACCATCCAGCACCAGCGCGACTTCTGCCCGGTGGGGGCTGGATTGCGGGTCAATTTCCGGCTGATGNTCCTGAAGACGACTCAGGATCTCGCCAACGGAAATCACCAGTGAATACCGCCGCCAAGCAGAACACCGTAACTCCCCTCACTTGCCTGGGAGCCAGTAATCACCCCCGTATAGTCGGTGATCTGGTAGCGCCAACCCAGGCGAAGGTCGACAAAGGGAAACGGGTCCAACACGAGTCCTGTCTCAACTGAGATCGAGGAAAGATCCCGACGCGACCCCAAGTCGCCCAGCGAGGGCGCCCATCCAGCCTCGGCATAGAAACGCAAAAAGCCGAGAACGCCGACACGGCCTTCCGCCATGATCCGGGCACCCGATGCATCACCCTCAGCNCCGAAGCGNTTCTGNTCCCAACCGAGCCCCACGGCGAGNAAGGTNTTGTCGGTGGCNNTCACCAACCGGTATTTGAAATCGACCAGAGTCTGTTCATCGGGTGCCATGCTGACGCTGTCTTCGCTTATCCGATAAAGCGCCGTGCGAAAGCCCCAGCGCTCACCCAGCCAAAGTTCCCCATAACCCCCGGTCAACGGGGAATTGACCGAAGTATCCTGATAGTCATCGACCACCCAGGTGAACACGCCGACTTCACCATCAACCGTGCCCAACGCCTTCGCGGGAGCTGTCACCAACAAACTCGTCATCAATACAACGCACGCGATACACTTCACGTATAAATACCCACAGTGGGAAAGACCCGATTTTATCATCCGTCTTTTGCGCTCCAACACAAAGTGCTTTCAATGAAAGATCCTGATCATGCCGCCTGGTGAACACGACAACGGTGTACGCCTTGACCGCTGGCTCTGGGCAACACGTTTTTTCAAAACCCGTACAGATGCCACCAACGCTATCCGTGCCGGCCATGTGCTGCTCAACGATCGGCGGACCCGCCCGGCGAAATCTGTCTGCTGCGACGACGTTCTGCGAATTCGTCGCAGGACAGTTTTGTATACCGTCACGATCTGCGACCCGATCGACAAACGGGTCTCACCGCAACTTGCGGCTCAGGCTTATGTCGAAGATCCGATGAGCATCCAGCGCCGTGGCGCGCTACGCCAGCAACTGCGCCTGCAACCCCAACCGGTCAGAGGATCTAAGGGCAAGCCTGACAAGAAGGAACGCCGGCAACTGCAGCAGATACGCTATGTCGGTGGAGGCGAATGATTGTATGCGCGGCGTGATTCTCGATTCCGACAGTTTTGACCGTGGTGACCTCGATACTGCCGCTCTAGATAATGCGTTGGATCACTGGACACATCACCGCTCGACGATGCCCNATGAAGTACCCAAGCGACTGGAGGGATACGAGGTGGTAGTCACCAACAAGGTGGTTATCGATGCCACCGCGATGGAAAGCTCTGNACTGCAGCTAATCGTAGTCGCCGCCACCGGTACCAACAATATAGATCTGGCCGCGGCGGCACGACGGGGAATCACGGTATGCAACGTTCGTGACTATGCGTCCGCGGCTGTCAGCCAACATGTGTTTTCGCTGGTACTGGCTCTGGTCACCCATCTTGGTGACTACACCAGAGCNGTNGGACAAGGTCGCTGGCAACAGAGCAAAGTATTCTGCATGCTGGATTATCCGATTCGCGAGCTCGCCGGACTGACACTCGGCATCATCGGCTATGGGAACCTTGGCCGGCGCGTGGCACAGATCGCACAAGGCTTTCAGATGCAGGTTCTGATCTGCGCCAGGCCCGGCAGCAANGCTGTGCCGGACGGCCGGGTATCGCTCGACACGCTACTGGAAACGGCNGACGTGATCTCATTGCATTGTCCGTTGTCGGATACGACCCGAAACCTGATTGGGAAAGCGCAGCTGCAGAGGATGAAGTCTGACGCTATCCTGATCAACACAGCCCGGGGTGGCATTGTCAATGAGGATGATCTCGCGGCCGCGTTGCGCCAGGGGAACATTGGCGGTGCCGGTATCGACGTCCTCACCGAGGAGCCGCCCGGTACGGATCACCCCCTNCTGGCGACAAATATCCCAAACCTGCTGGTCAGTCCCCACAATGCCTGGGGGTCGNTCCAGTCACGGCAGCGACTCACCGATGAAATTGCNGANCTGATCCGAANTTACCGCNAGGGCGTGCCCAGAAACTGTTGTCCGCCTGACTGAGTATCGTCATCGAACCNCCTCTNACACTATATGTTCANCTGCCGTGGTGCGAGCGCAAGTGTCCTTACTGTGACTTCAACTCGCATCCCCTGAAAGGGGATCTACCGGCCTCGGCCTATATCGAGGGACTGCTGGCTGATCTCGACGCCGTTGGGAAATTACAATCGGAACGACGCTTTGGTGCTGTCTTTTTTGGTGGGGGCACCCCAAGTCTCTTCGATGGCCACCAGATCGCCCGGATTCTGGATCAACTGGACAAAGGTGGGTGTTTGGATACCGAACCGGAGATCACGATAGAAGCGAACCCCGGATCGGCCGAAGCGGGTCGGTTCCGCGACTACCGAGACTGCGGGGTAAACCGGCTTTCGCTCGGCGTCCAGAGTTTTAACAACCAGAGCCTCGATGCGCTTGGTCGCATTCACGATGGCAACGATGCCAGAAAGGCTTGTCGCGCTATCGCGGACGCAGGTTTTGAGAATTTCAATATTGACCTCATGCACGGTTTGCCGGGGCAGAACTCCGCAGATGCGCTGGCCGACCTTCGCGAAGCCCTTGCTGGATCACCGACACACCTATCCATTTACCAGTTAACGATAGAACCCAATACGGCCTTNGCGGCGGACCCNCCTTCACTGCCCGATGAGGAAGTGCTCTGGGATATCCGGTGCGCCNTTCACGACCTCGCNGGNGCGGCCGGGTTTGAACACTACGAAGTGTCCGCCTTCGCCCGCCCGGAGCGTCACTGCCGCCACAACCTTAACTACTGGGAGTTCGGCGATTACATCGGGATCGGCGCTGGAGCCCACAGTAAGCTTTCCCTCGACGGAGTGGTCTACCGCTGGCACCGCCCACGCCACCCGCGCGAGTACCTGAGCACCGTCGCCAAAGACGGTATTCCGGAACTCGGTCTGCCGCTCACGCCGGAGGCGCTGCGCTTTGAGTTTTTGCTGAATGCCCTGCGGCTAAAAGCCGGTTTTGACTACCGACTCTTTGAACAAAGAACCGGCCTTGTCTGGTCTGAGCAGGAGGCACTTTTTGAAAGCGCAGTGGACGACGGTCTTTTGCTTGTCGATAACGCAAGGGTGCGAACCACACCACTCGGTTGGCGTTTTCTAGACGATCTGCTGCAGCGGTTTCTGAGTCCACCGGAAGCTCCGTCAGCACGTGATATGATGATCTGAAAAAGTTTCCGGTCAAACAAAACCCACGATCAACCANANGCNCATAGTCNCGCCTGCTTCCTGGATTCATCGCCCATGCTCTGGATCAAAGCCCTACATATCATTTTCATGGTCACCTGGTTTGCGGGTCTTTTCTACCTTCCAAGGCTCTTTGTTTACCACGCCATGAGCACTGACTGTGCGACCCAGGACCAGTTCAAGGTCATGGAGCGCAAACTCTACCTGGGTATCACGACACCGGGCGGGGTACTGACCATCGCTTCGGGTCTNTGGCTGTGGCTCGGTTACGGCATCGGCAACCACAGCCTCTGGCTGGCGGGTAAGATTGCGTTGGTCGCCGTGCTTGTGTTGTATCACCTGTGGTGCGGACACATGGTCAAACAGTTTGCGCGGGGAGACAACAGGCATGGGCATGTGTTTTATCGCTGGTTCAACGAGTTTCCTGTGCTTGTGCTGATCGGCGCCGTATTGCTGGTGGTTTTAAAGCCGGCCTGAGCTGGAAAACCAATGTTCCATGTAGTGTTGTACCAGCCAGAGATTCCGCCCAATACCGGAAACATCATCCGTCTATGTGCGAACACGGGTGCTCAACTTCACCTGATAGAACCGCTGGGTTTTTCGATAAGCAACCGCGAACTTCGCCGCGCCGGGCTCGACTATNCAGATGCNGTCAGATTGTGCTGCCACGCTGATATCGATGCGTTTATTGAAGAAGNTTCCCCCGAGCGTACGTTCATGTTCTCTACCAAACACACCCAACGNCACAGTGANTGTCNATTCCGGGCCGGCGACGCGCTGGTGTTCGGCCCTGANACCCGTGGTCTACCAGAGGATATCAGGCATCGCGTGCCCAACGAACGGCGGGTGACCCTGCCAATGTGTCCTAGCAGTCGCAGCCTCAATCTGGCCAACGCGGTTTCNGTCGCGGTNTTNGAGGCCTGGCGCCAGTGTGGCTATCCGGGCAGCGCCTGAACGACAGCCTACAGATCTTCGAGGCTATCCACGTTGATGCCGCTGAGTCGAAGCGCCNCATTGATCACCGGAAATTCCTCTTGCTTTACGATTACTTTGATGCCAACGAAAAGTGCGCCCAAAGCGTCGATCCGCACCGGCTTCAGAACCCTAGGCGACTGAAGAGAAGAAAGGGTATTGGCGACGATGTCGCTGGTCTCGCCATNGGCNGCATCACAGAAATAGAGCAGATGGTTGCCGGGGCGGTAGAAAGCCTGGTGAATCGACAAACGGGTCGCNACCCAGGCCTCGATAATTCGATCCCGNGAAACCCCCGGCCGCATGTTGGCGATGTCTNTCAGATCCGGCGGNCGAAACTTGCTATAGACTCGACGCTCCTGCGACATGCTGCTCTCAGTGAACTTTGCACCTGTGACCGTATTATCCGATCTAGTTGACCTCATCGTTGTTTTAGGCGAGGAAAGAGAACTGCCCGCCGTCAGAAGCCTGTACAAACCCCGGACCACGACTTTACCGGAACGCCCAAAGAAATTCGGGGTAGTCGCTCTCGCCGACGGCAGTTGCGGGTTTTTCTTCGCGGGCCTGGATGATACCTTGTTGCGTCTTGATGCGTGTGACCCGGATCAGTTTACTGAGAGAGCGACGCTGGATCTTGTCAAAAACTGTCTGGGTACTGACCCATTGTCCACAGCCGTGGGTCTCGGTGTGCTCAACGCCGTAAGTCAGCACCTGCTCAAGGCNTCTGGGTTCGAGCTTGACCGGGCAACGGATCCGCTTGGCCGACTNGATCTGGCTAAGGCACATCACGTCGGGATGGTCGGGTTTTTTTCTCCGCTCATCAAGGTATGGGGAAACTATCCCGGGAAGCTGACTGTCATAGAGAGAGACCCTCAATTCCTCAAGCGATCGGGGCCTTTTGAGGTGACCGACCAAACCGATCGGCTGCGCAGTTGCGACCGGGTTCTGATCACGGGCTCCACCCTGATCAACGATACTCTGGACGATGTACTTAGCCACTGTGATCCGAACGCGCAAGTGGCCCTGGTGGGACCGAGCGCTTGCTGTCTGCCGGACCCGATTTTCGAGCGCGGCGTCGACGTGGTTGGCAGCACCATGGTCTCTGATCTGCCTCAACTCATGACTCTGCTTGAGGCTGGTGAGCCCTGGCACAGGGGTACCACGAAGTACTGCATCACACGTGATCAGTATCCGGGCATCGGNAAACTGATCCCAAGCCCCTGAGATCGCGCCAGGGTTTCTGCTCACCGGTCGGGTCTGGCACCCCAAGATATAATTGGGCCATGAAGATGATGAGATACCTGCATGCTGCCCTAGTGCTGACGGGACTATCGATTGGACTGGCACAGGCGGGTGCGGTGCATATCGCTTCTGATCTACAACAGGACGCGAGCACTTCCCATCAGGCGAATCTGCCGATTCTGCTCATTTATACCGCGAAGTACTGTCATTACTGTGACGAGGTGAAGGCAAGCGTCTTTAATCCGATCGCGNCAGACCCGGCTTACCGGGAACGTCTGGTGCTGCGGGAGGTGCGCATCGACAGCNACAGGCGCCTTGTTGGTTTTAAAGGCAATGTCACCAGTCACCGTTCCTTCGCCACGGACCGCGGTATCACAATCGTCCCGACACTCGAATTCCTGGATAGTGCGGGGCTACAGGTCAGCCGCCCACTGATAGGTGTCAGTATTCCGGACTACTACGGCGTCTATGTTGACAGCGGCATTGAGCAGGCGATCCGGAAGCTGCGCGCACAGCGGAGTTCCTCATGACTGAAGGCTTCGCCGAAGCAGAACTCGAGGTCGGTCAGCAGAGCGTACTGCCCGATTGGATTGACTACAACGGTCACATGAATGTTGCCTACTACGTCTTGGCTTTTGACCGCGGGGTGGATGAGTTCATGTACCAGATGGGTATCACGCCTGAATATCTTAAGACTGAACAATCTTCGACCTTCACCCTTGAGATGCACATCAACTACCTGCAGGAACTGCGCCTCGATGATCCCATCCGGCTCACCTGTCAGTTACTGGATGCCGACAGTAAACGGGTGCACTATTTCCTGCGCATGTTCCATGCCGAAGCGGGATACCTCGCCGCCACCAGCGAACAGATGATGATCCACGTCAGTCTTGAAAGTCGACGGTCTTCACCTTTCCCACCGACGGTCGGTGGGGTTATTGACCATATGATGGCGGCACACAAAGTGCTGCCAACGCCGGATCAAGCGGGACGCAAAATGGGGATACGCCGGAGGAAATAGTTGGCACTCAACCCAGGCGCTCGATGATGCCATCGAGCTCATCGAGCGAACTGTAAACAATCACCAGCCGGCCCGATTTACCGTCGCGCGACTCCAAATGCACCGGAGCGGCGAATTTTTCGGACAGTGTTTCTTCNAGGCGCTGGATATCGCGACTTTTTGCTTTCTCAGATTTCTTCGCAGCCGCTTTCCCGGGTGGCTCGAGCATCCTGCGGACGAGTTTCTCAGTCTGGCGGACAGAAAGCTGCTGCTGCATGACCGCTTGCGCCGCAATAGCCTGCTGATCCTTGGCAAGACTCAACAGTGCACGGGCGTGACCCGCCTCAATGTGGCCGGATTCCAGATGCTCACGCACGCCCGGGTCCAGTTTCAGCAATCTGAGCAGATTGCTGACTGCAACCCGTGAGCGACCAACGGCTTCGGCCGCTTGCTGGTGAGTCAAGCCGAACTCATCAAGCAGGCGCTTGAGACCCGCCGCCTCCTCGATGGGATTGAGATTCTCGCGCTGGATATTCTCGATGAGACCGACCGCCAGTGCGGCTTCGTCCGGAACACGACGGACCACTGCCGGCACTTCGGTCAAACCCGCCAACTGCGCTGCCCGCCACCGACGTTCACCTGCGATCAGTTCATAGCCACCGCCCGCGCTCTCGCGCACCAGCAGAGGCTGAACGATTCCCTGCGCCGCAATTGAGGCAGCTAGCTCCTGCAGCGACGCCTCGTCCATACGTGTGCGCGGCTGGTAGCGACCTTTGCGAATCCGACTCACCGGCAACTGGCGCAGATCAGCCTGCGTTGACGGGGTCGCCGATGGCACGCTGCCCAGTAACGCGTCGAGTCCCTTCCCCAGTCTCGCCTTAGGACTCATTTTCTGACCCTGAAGCAGCGCTGCCGTCAATATCGTTTTGCGTGGGGTGGATGTTCTGGAGCATCTCCGTCGCCAACTGTCGGTAGGCCAGCGCACCCTGGCACTGGGGGTCATAGTCAATCACCGATTTACCAAAACTTGGTGCTTCAGCGAGACGTACATTGCGGGGNATNACGGTTTCGTAGACCAGATTCGGGTAATAATGNCGAAGTTGGNCAGAGACTTCGTTGGTCAGNGAATTGCGGGCGTCAAACATTGTGCGGATCAGTCCCTCTATAGTCAGCCCAGGGTTAATGCTGGCCTGCAGACGGCGGATAGTATCATCCAGACCGCTCAACCCTTCGAGCGCATAGTATTCACACTGAACTGGGATCAGCACCGACTGAGCCGCAACGAGCGCGTTCACAGTCAGCACATTCAGCGCCGGCGGGCAGTCAATGAACATCAGGTCGTAGTGCTGGACCGTGGCGAGTGCCTGCCGAAGTCTGTGGTTGTCGCTCTCATCACCTTGGGTCAGTTCTGCCTGTGCGCCCGCAAGGCCGGCNTCGGCCGGCAACACATCAAAACCCGAGTCACTGGCAATCACCGCTTCTGCCACCGTGCTCTCGCCCAGCAACACTTGATAGACGGTNTGCCGAAGCTGGTTTCGGTCAATACCGCTTCCAACAGTGGCGTTGGTTTGTGGATCAAGATCAATCAGCAGAACCCGGAGACCCTCTCGTGCCAGTGCGGCAGCGAGATTGATGGCGGTAGTGGTTTTGCCAACACCGCCTTTCTGGTTNGTGACCGCGATGATCCTCGTCAACTTTGAATCTCCAAAGCTTCTTGCATTACAACGATATGTCTGCGTGCGCCAAGGCCTGGCACTTCAACCGGAAAGACTTGCGTCATGTCCTGCTGGCTCGGCGTCAATACCTTCAACTCATCTTTNGGATAGACGCCTTTCATGGTGATCAGCCGTATCTGCGGATGATGTAGGTGACCCGTTAGCTTGAAAAGATCAGCCAGCGTCGAAACTGCGCGCGAGGCTAGCGTATCAAAATTTGTCGGCGGCCGGTAATCCTCAACCCGAGCCGCGATCACTGTCACGTTTTTGGCATTGCACCGGGCTTTCGCCTCACGAAGAAAACTGGCTTTCTTANCCCGNCTTTCGACCAGTGTCCATTGTTGCTGGGGCTGGGCGAGGGCCATAACCATACCCGGCAGACCCGCACCAGAGCCGATATCAAGACAACGATCCCCACTGACAAAGGGCGCTATCGAAAGGCTATCCAACAGGTGATGGGTGAGCATTTTCGATGTGTCGTCTATGGTTGTCAGGTTGTGCACCTGGTTCCATCTGCGCAACAGGGCCGCATAATCGAGCAGCCGCTCGCAAGACGCCTGACTGAGTTCAAGCCCTATCTGCCTTGCACCTTGTGCAAGTTGCGTTACCGGGGACCCAGGCACGCGCCCCATGCCATGCTCAGGCTGCTGAACGCAACTGCTGACGTTTCAGATGCACGAGCAGTAGCGAAACCGCGGCGGGGGTTACTCCGGAAAGTCGTGTCGCCTGTCCCAGGGTGAGTGGCTGGTGCTCGATCAGGATCTGGCGTACCTCGTTTGAAAGTCCNCGCACCTGACGAAAATCCATCTCCTTTGGGATAAGCGTTTCCTCNTGTNTTCTCTGACGGGCNATCTCATCGCGCTGACGATCGATGTANCCCGCATAACGNGCCTCGATTTCCAGTTGCTCAATGACCGCGGNNTCGGTAACGCCGTTNTCGTCTGATGAACTGAGGCCAATCAAATCCTGATAACGCACTTGTGGCCTGCGCAGCAAATCAGCAAGGCATTGCTCACGACTGAGCTCCTGNCCCAGCNCTTCCGTGACCCTTTCAATCGNCACNGACCCNGGCCGGATCCAAGTCTGCTGCAGGCGAGCACGTTCCGCCTCCAGNAAATCACGTTTNCGGATAAACGCCTCCCATCGTACATCGTTGACCAGTCCCATCATGCGGCCGGTTTCGGTCAGNCGCAGATCNGCGTTGTCCTCACGCAANTGCAATCGGTACTCNGCGCGGGANGTAAACATCCGATAAGGCTCGGTCACACCGCGNNTCGTGAGATCATCGATCATGACNCCGATATACGCTTCGTCNCGGCGCGGGAGCCANGACTGCTCGCCCCGACTNCGTCTTGCNGCNTTGAGGCCGGCGATCAACCCCTGACCNGCCGCTTCTTCATAACCCGTTGTGCCGTTGATCTGCCCGGCGAAAAAAAGCCCCGACAACGCCCGTGTCTCGAGTCCAGGCAGAAGGTCGCGCGGATCAAAAAAATCATACTCAATGGCATAACCGGGCCGGGTGATCCGCGCGCTCTCAAATCCTTCGATACTGCGCACCATCTCCCACTGGATATCAAAAGGCAGGCTCGTTGAAAGACCGTTGGGATAAATCTCATTCACATTGAGCCCCTCGGGCTCAACAAAGATCTGGTGAGCGTTTCGATCCGCAAAGCGGACGATCTTGTCCTCAACCGATGGACAATATCTTGGCCCGACACCCTCGATCTCACCGCCATAAAGAGCAGAACGACTGAGCCCGGCACGAATGATGTCATGGGTCCTTTCGTTGGTTTTGGCAATATGACAGCAAACCTGCCGGGGATGATCGACAGCTTTGGCCAGAAAGGAGAAACTCGGCACCGGATCATCGCCTGGCTGCGACTCCAGCACGGAAAAGTCGATCGTCCGGCCATCGATTCGGGGTGGAGTACCCGTCTTCAGGCGCCCGCTACGCGGACACAGTTCCCGCAGGCGATCGGCAAGAACGGTAGACGGCGCATCTCCTGCACGGCCGCCGGGTTCACTGCGATGGCCAACATGGATCCGGCCGTTGAGAAAAGTTCCGGTAGTTAGCACCACAGCGCGGGACGAAACACAGATTCCCCCGGCAGTAACAATCCCAGCAACCTCGTCACCCTCGACCAACAGATCCTCAACGGCCTGTTGGAGGACCACTGGGCCGGATTCCGCTTCGACGCTTGTACGGATCGCCTCACGATACAGGACCCGGTCTGCCTGTGCCCGCGTTGCACGAACAGCCGGGCCCTTGCGGGCATTGAGTCGCCGGAACTGGATACCCGCCCGATCGGCAGCCTCGCCCATTACTCCGCCGAGGGCATCTATTTCCTTGACGATGTGTCCCTTGCCAATGCCGCCGATTGCGGGATTGCAAGACATCTGGCCGACCGTTTCAATAGTGTGCGTCACCAACAGCGTTTTGGCTCCGGTTCGCGACGCCGCCAAAGCAGCCTCGGTGCCGGCATGACCACCGCCAATGACAATTACATCGAATGTTTCGGGATACTGCATCTTGGGAAACCGATCGGCTGATCAGTTCTGGTAGTAGTAGTCGTAGCGGTTGAGAATCTTGTTGGTGAAGCGCCAAGCCTCTCCATGGGTCAGCGAATTATCATCCGGCATCACCTTGGTATAAAGCTTGTCCCCATAGCGCGCTTTAAGGGTGGTCAGCTCCTGATGCAGTTCTGATTCGCCGACCGAATTCTCAACCCCCGCTTCTGGGCGTAGCGAGTAGCGACGCAGATCGCCCTCTTTCCAGAAACGCACCTCAACCACGAATCGACCCACAGCACTGCGGGCCGGCCGAACCAAACGATTGTATTTGCTCTCAAGATCGGAGTGACGTTCTCTCAGAATATCGAGTTCTTCTTTATGTGTCGCTGCAAGCAGTTCGCGTTCCTTGGCGAACGCGGCCACTTCGTCCGTGTACTGTGCCCGAAGATAGGCCAGCTCCTCTTTCGTCAGCTTGTACTCAAGCGCAGTTTCTGCAAGACGCGCCGTCAGCTCCTCGCCCACGAGCTGGCTTTCCTCAAGCGCGCGCTCGGTGCTCACCGTCGATCGCACCAGACCTGACATCTCCTCACGCAGCGCACTGACTTCTACCCGGAGGGAACCCCGAGTGACTTCAAGTGCGTTGATCTGGTCGGCAAGGACGTCGCGCTCCTGCAACAGAGCGTCACGTGCATTGGTCACTGCAGCCTGGTCCTGGGCTTGTGTCTCGTATGCCATGATCAGCCGGCTCTGCTCTGCCTGCAAAGACATCAGCGCACTATTGAGGTCCGTCAGGTCGAGTGCGAGCTGTTCCCTAAGCCCCTCCGATTCCGCTAGCTGCTCCTGCTGTATCGTACTTTCGGCCGTAACGCCTGCCAGCTCATCGGACAGCGCTGCTTTTTCTCCGCTGAGTTGCTTGCGTTCTAAAGTTGCCCCAGCGAGTTCCTGAGCGAGTTCGGATTTTTCTTCCGTGAGTTGTTGCCGAGCAGCAATCAGTCCAGCAACTTCAGTCTGCAGGGATGCTCTCGTGGCTTGCAAAGCGATGCGATCCTGCTCCAGCGACGAAAGCTGATTTTCAAGATCTTGCTGGGTGGCCAGAAGCGCTGTTTTCTCTTCGCTGAGTTGCTCGCGTGCTGAGGT
>NHDO01000058.1 GCA_002171735.1 Proteobacteria bacterium TMED61
CTATTTCGTAACCTATTTTCCAAATCTATTAACTGAGAATCAGGTATATTTATCGAAAATGACTCGGCAACCTCACGCATGTCTTCCCCCCCCCCACTGTTCATGAATTTTATCTTGTGATCGCCTCATGAAAAACTCAGGCGTTATTTTCTCTTTACCTTTGATTAAATGACATATACCTTCAATATAGAATAATACAAATATTATATGTTAGGGGAAAATACACTAATGGCAAGTAAAGGTGATATTTTTGAGATTATTTATAGCCTCAGATCCATGCGAAGACTTAAGAAAGATCCTGTGCCAATCGAAATGGTTGAAAAAATTCTTGATGCAGGAATACAGGCGCCCAGCGGCATAAACTCTCAGCCTTGGGCATTTGTCGTAATAACCGATCCTGAAAAAAAGAAATTTTTTGGCGAACGCTATGATTTCTGGCTGAAAAATCGTTTTGGTGATGGACTGCTTGAACCAGATACCTCGACAAAGTATGGACGGACGATACGCTCTGCTCTGTATTTATCTGAGCACATGCACGAAGCGCCCGTGATACTTATGGTATTAGGAAAACGAGATTGGCCTTTTAATGTCAAAGAACAAGACCGTGTCGGCAAAGCGCCCCCCTCATATGGCTCTATCTATCCGTGTGTTCAGAATATTCTCCTTGCTGCGCGTGCGCTCGGTCTTGGAGCAAGCTTGACCACCATGCATCAAATGTTTGAAGATGAGATTCATGCGTATTATAAAATACCCACCGACCATGGGTTGGTTGCTACCATCCCTATAGGTTTTCCTAGCGGTAAATTTGGCCCGGTATCGAGAGAGCCGCTAGAAACCAAAATTCATTTTGAAGAATGGTCAAGCTAGAAGTACCTAACACTAACAAACAATAGAAGAGAAACGATAATGACTGACGATAGAAAAGAAAAAGGGAGAGAGTTATTAGATAAGCTTTGCGGCAATCCAAATGGAGTGGATGGATTGCCACAAAATTTGAGAGATTACTCTCTAGAGCACTTGTTCGGCAGGGTCTGGCAAGGCGAAGATCTCGAACTCAAAGAGCGATCCTTGATAACTTGCACCATATTGACGGCTCTAGCGCGAGAGCCCGAACAGCATTTCCATTTCGCCGCCGCAAAGAGACTTGGAGTGCCCCGTGAAAAACTAGTTGAGATGATCGCTCATACAGCACATTACGCTGGCTGGCCTAATGCGATGGGCGCAATGCGAAGTCTAAACAAAGTTTGGCCGGAAGATACTGGCGAGTCGTTAAATACTTAAGGCTCGCTGCCGATAACAAGTTCTAAACTTTCATCTCTAACCCATTCCGACATGGAGCCGTCATAAACGGCAACATTCAGTTGTCCACAGGCACGTAGCGCTAAACAATCCATGGTCGCAGATATACCGCCACCGCAATAGGTATATACTTTTCGGGCATTCAATGCGCCGCTTTCTAAAAATCGAGCCTTTAAATTTCCTATAGGTAAAAATGTTGAATCCTCTGGGTTTAATATAGAGCCATAATAAACATTGTATGAACCTCTAAGATGACCCGGTCTCCCATACCGATTTTGTTTGCCGGAATAAACGTCCGGAGAAAGTGCATTGATAACAACTATGTCCTCGTCATTCTCAGCCTCANGCATCTCTTCTTTCCCAANCCAAAGCTCGGGCTTAGGTTTAATACTTAACTTACCTAAAGGATATGGTTTAAATTGNGACTCCGTTCTGCGCCCCTCCTTGCTCCATTTCTCCCATCCGCCATCTAAAACAGCNACATTGTGAAAACCNATAGAAAGTAACATCCACCAAACTCGAGTAGCCCACATCGGCGANCCTCTCCCATACAGCACAACGACTGAGTCGTCAGCNACCCCGTATCTCTGCATTGCTGCCCCAAANTTTTTGGGAGGNGGCATCATAAACGGAACTGAGTTTTCNGGNTCNGATAGTTCCTGGATTACATCTAAAAACCCAGCGCCAGGAATATGATCTTTAGCCCAACGGTCATAACCACTGATAGGAAGATAACCAGTTCNATCAGATTGAGTTTTCAAATCAACAGTTGTGTCGAACAATCGTAGCGAGCTCATATTCAAGTGNCGCTCAAGCCAGGAGGTAGACACTAAGTTAGTTCCCGAAAGCAATNCTCCTTCTCCTTTTATTTCANTTCAGACTACTNTGTCGACAAAGGTCNTCAACTCGGCATTGAAGCGGTCAACGTCCTCTATAAACGGGCCGTGCCCTACTCCTTCGTAATAACTTCCTTCGGCAACACNNCAGTTANCCAATATAAATTTAGCCATNGNAGGTAGCACTACAATATCTTCCTCACCCTGAGACACCAAAACAGGAGAAGAGATCTCTTCTAGGAGGTCACTGTTATCGAGGTCCCGAGCAGCTATACTAGCTCGCACGTCAGGCCGCACAGCCATGTTAAAACAAAGAATTCTCTCGTAATCCTCTCTCGATAACTTTTTAGTGAAGCAACCTTCTACGAAGACTCGCATCGCATCGACGCTTAGTTGAAGGTTATCAGAAGTGGCCGCTTCAAAATGGTCGTAAAACCCTGGCCCTATAAACGGCCCTATCGCCGCCTCGTTAAGCTTCACCGTTGCACCAACAAAATTAATACCACTGACGCAATCATAGCCATACTCTCGTATGTAATCGCAAATAACTAATCCACCGTAACTCCAACCAACTAACAGAGTTTTCCCTAATCCCAGCTCATTAATTACCGCCTTCACATCGTCGGCCCATTGAGCAGTGCTAGTGTATGCAGATTCTTCTTGAGGTGCCTCGGAAGCACCATGACCTCTAAGATCGAATGCCACCAACCTAAACCTTTCAGCGAGTTGACTTTCTAACTGATTCATCCAGCACAGGTACGATTGTGACCAACCGTGAATGAAAAGTATTGATGGCCCTTCTTCATTCCCGCATTCTGCTACATTCAATCTCAAACCGTCAGAACTAACGACTTTACGAAGTTTCATCTAATTTTTCTCCACCACAGGTTTATTTGCACAAGAGAATATGCTGGATAACAGAAAAAAACCACTCAAAAAATTATCTGATCAATTACGTTATTGACCAAAAAATAAAATATAGTATCTACGTAAAAGTGCGTACAATAAGAAATAAGGCCTAGATTAACCATGAGGGGGGGTAACATGACGTTTATAAACAGTGCTTGTCCACATGATTGTCCATCTACCTGTGCTCTGGAAATAGAGGTACTTTCACCTACCCACATAGGACGGGTAAGAGGCGCGAAAGATAATACTTATACCGATGGCGTAATTTGTAGCAAAGTCGCACGCTACGCTGAAAGGACTCACCACCCTGACCGGATTACCACACCACTAAGGCGCATCGGTAAAAAAGGAAGTGGCAAATTTGCTCCTATATCCTGGGATGAAGCTCTTGACGAAGTTGCCCAAAAGTTCTTAAAAATAGAAAGTGATTATGGCGCTGAATCCATATGGCCCTACTATTACGCTGGCACCATGGGTTTACTTATGCGGGATGGAATAAATAGACTCCGGCATGTAAAGAAATATTCTGGCTATCATAGTACGATCTGTGTCTCGCTCGCTTGGAGCGGTTACTTGGCAGGATCGGGTCGAATGTCAGGTGTGGACCCTCGTGAGATGCAAAAGTCTGACGTGATTGTCATTTGGGGTACTAATGCCGCCGTAACTCAAGTGAATGTCATGAATCATGCGCTTAAAGCTCGCCGAGATCATGGCGCGAAAATTGTGGTAGTCGACACTTATAGAAATGCTACCGCTAAGCAAGCCGACTTATTTATCGCAGTCAAGCCTGGTACTGATGGCGCACTTGCTTGCTCAATCATGCATCACTTATTTAAAGGCAATATGGCTGATAGAGCCTACCTTAAAAAATACACGAAAGACTCTGATATTTTAGAGCAGCATCTGACAAAGCATACTCCCCGTTGGGCAAGTCAAATTTGTGGTATCTCTGAGGATGACATCATAGGGCTCGCCAATTTAATCGGAGAAAATAAGAAAACGTTCCTGAGACTAGGNTATGGCTTCACGCGTCAAAGAAACGGNGCAAACAGTATGCATGCAGTGGCGTCGATAGCAGCGATTACCGGTTCGTGGCTTTACGAAGGTGGTGGCGCTTTGTTGAGTAATAGTGGTATCTATCACTGGAATAAGACTCTTATTGAGGGGCTAGATGCAATAGATCCCGNNGTNCGGCTGCTAGATCAATCNAGAATCGGGGAAATTCTGACNGGTGTTCCGNCGACCTTAAGCGGAGGCCCTCCNGTTAAAGCACTTTTTATCCAAAATACTAATCCGATGTCAGTCGCACCTAATCTCAATCTAGTACGTAGTGGTTTTGAAAGAGAGGATCTATTTACCTGTGTCCACGAGCAGTTNATGACAGAGACTGCAGAAATGGCCGATATTATTCTACCAGCTACAATGTTTATGGAGCATGATGATTTTTATCAAAGCGGCGGTCATCAACATATTCATTTTGGTCCAAAACTGATCACGCCTCCCGGCGAGTGTCNCTCAAATCATGAAGTNATTTGTGANCTNGCTAAAAGACTNNACGCCTCGCATGANGGCTTTAATTTATCTGCCCGAGAAATTATTGATCAGACTTTAGTTAAATCTGGCTGGAACAATCTCGAGACTTTAGAAAAAGANAAATGGTTTGACGTACAGCCTGACTTCGAAACATCTCANTTTATNAATGGGTTCGGCCATGCGGANAAATTATGGCATTTTCGCGCTNACTGGNNAGANCANCAGAAAGTATGGGGNGTGGAAGCTAGANAATTNCAAGATNCTGNCTTAATTAAAGANATGCCCGCCTTGCCAGATCACTGGGAGGTGANAGAGGAGTCAAATTTNTCATTCCCTTTTCGACTGGTTACGGCTCCCGCTAGGCATTTTTTAAACTCCTCGTTCACAGAAACGGCTACATCTCAAAAGCGGGAGAAATATCCAACTCTTATGATAAATCCTTTGGATGCNAAATCACTAGGCGTAGAACANGATGACTGGATAGTGGTGTCGAACAAACGAGGAAGTCTAGAGTTACGGGNGAAAATCTTTGACGGGGTCAATGCCGGCGTAGTGATAGCCGAAAGTATCTGGCCGAACTCCGCNTTTAAGTCTGGACTGGGAATTAACGTCTTAACNGGATCCGATCCGTCNGGGCCAGTTGGGGGNGCNGCATTTCACGATAACAGGGTTCAGATAAGNNCNGTGNAAANTAGTTAGTTTGTGCAACTTACNCTTTCAACANAAGCAAAAANTACTTATAGTATTTTNNTANTTAAACNAATTNTACAAAAGGTTTGCGATGATTGATTTATATACCGATTCTACTCCAAACGGCTGGAAAGTCTCTGTGTTGCTGGAAGAAATTGGTATGGCGTATACCACACATCACGTGGACATTATGAAAGGTGATCAAAAAGAAGATTGGTTCTTAAAAATTTGTCCTAATGGGCGAATTCCCGCGATAGTTGATCGCGATAATGAAGACCTAGCAATTTTTGAATCCGGTGCCATCATGCTGTACTTAGCTAAAAAGAGTGGAGAATTAATTCCTGCCGACGGAAAGGGCGAGTCACGAGTAACTCAATGGTTAATGTTNCAAATGTCAGGTATTGGTCCAATGATGGGTCAATCAAANATTTTTTATCGTTATTTNCCCGAAAANTTACCTTCAGCCATAGAGCGATATCACAATGAATGTCGTCGNCTTTACGAGGTCCTAGATAGGCAACTTGAAGGGCGTGAATTTNTGTGCGACGAATATTCTATTGCAGANATCGCCAATTGGTGCTGGATTCGGATTCATTTTTGGGGCGGAACAAAAGTAGAAGGACTNTCTAACTTAGAGGCGTGGCTTGAGCGCTTAGAAAAAAGACCTGCGTGCCAAAAAGGCATAGCAGTNCCCCACGCNATTGATTTCAAAGAACTAGCTGCAGACTTAGAATCCAAAGACAGCGCAGTTCGAAGTTTGGTCACTAAATAAAGGTACTGAGTTAGGCCTGAATATCNAGTATTTCTGTGNCCGGGAAAAACAACTTAATTTGCGTCCCTTTGNGATGCTCACTTTCAACCGCTATAGTCCAACCAAACCTGTCAGTTATCCGCTTTACGAGACTTAATCCAATCCCGTTCCCNTGCGCATTGGCAGGGTTATAATCTGCGTTAAAAGCGTNGTCAACACCTTGAGAAGTCATCCCTTGCCCACTATCAGAAATAAGTATGTAATCCTCTNCTACTGTAACGCTAACTTCGCCGTGTTCAGTNTATAGACACGCATTTCGTAAAAGATTTCCACATACAATAGCAATAGCTCGCTCAGAAGCACGAATTACCAATCTTTCGGTTTCATGCATCGTTATCTCTAAGTCTTTAGTTCCGTAGATAACGCGACAGCGGTTCAATTCATCGCGTACCACATCATTTACAAGCACATCTTCCTTGGTCAGTACTTCTTCGTACTCTCTCGCAAGCAGCAGCAGTATTTCAGTGAGTTCCTCCATNTCTTTCGCCGCTCGCTGGATTCTCTCAATTAGAATCAANGAGCTNGNCTGTAAATCANNNCTTTTTATTAAATTATCACTAGCCATTCTGATAACTGTCAACGGACTTCGAAGCTCGTGACTAGCTTCTCTTGTAAAAGTCCTCTCCCGCTCAATAGATTGCTCAACGCGCATCAATAGATGTTGTAACGCAGTAGCTAATGTCTCTATCTCCGCATCTACTGTACTACTTTCATAAACATCGACAAATCGCTTCGCCCCCGGCTTATCCAGTTCAATTCCTCTCACACTCCGGGCAAGTTTGATTACCGGAGATACCGCTCTGCGCGTGATTCCGTATGCNAACCATGCGGATGAATAGAGAACTATCAACATTAGAACAAGTGGAAACAAACCGAAGTAGCTAGCTGCTTCAGTCACACTATTTGCATCAAAAACTAAAAACAGTTTGCTATCTAGATTTTCACTAACATGAACTACAGACCTACCAACTGGAGTCGATATAGCGTGAATTCCGAGACTTAGATCAGAAAACTCGGTGGGGATAGCTATATCTGAAGTATCAAATAGATAACCTATTAGGGTGTTTGTATTGGGCGCAGGAGTACTAGCCTCAATCGTTCTACGCGCCCAGAAATAGTCTGCTTCGCGCTCTAGCGCCGAGTCTATCAATAGCTCTTGAATAGCAAACTCTGCAAGATATATTCCTGAAATAGCGGTACCACTAATTAGCACCACTTGTAAAATAAATGCCTTTAAAATTCTATTGTTTAATGGATTTTTACGATCACGCTTCATGACTTAGTCTAAACCCAACACCATGGACGGTGTGAATCAACGGATAGTTAAACGGCTTGTCTACAATTTTTCTTAGATTGTACAAATGACTCCTAAGAGCATCGCTATCCGGCGGCAGATCTTCCCAAATAACTTTTTCTACTTGCTGTCGATTGACAACTTTTGGGGATGCGGTCATAAGTAGCGTTAGTATTTTCAGACCAATCGGGGATAAAGATAAAGGCTGCCCTTGACGCTCCGCCTGACGAGTCGACAGATCAATGGTNAGATCACCTATAGTTAAGACTTCTACATTAGAAACAGGNTTAGAACGCCTCATTAAAGAGTTTAATCGAGCCGAAAGCTCTTCTAAGTCAAAAGGCTTGACCAAATANTCGTCAGCCCCACCATCAAATCCGGCTAACTTGTCGGCAAGAGTATCTCGAGCCGTGAGCATGATAATTGGCCCACTGAACATCAATTCGTTTCGTAGGTATTGACATACTTCTAGACCATCAATGTCAGGAAGCATTCGATCAAGTACGACAGCGTCATAAGAATTCGCCGAAGCAAGCTTTTTCGCTAGCGCGCCTTTATCCGCGTAATCGATTCGGTAACCAACGTTCTCTAAATAATCATAGACTAGTTCAGCAATATCTTTGTGATCTTCTACTAGAAGAATATCGCGGTTCAAAGAGGCTACTGTCTTAACTTCATCCATGATCTATTTAACATACTCCAAAATATTCAATGACCCTAGAATAAACCCAGATCCGCTGCTTAGAGAAGTGGGCCATTAGATAACCTTAAAAACATATACTAGGACAGTAAGTGTAAACATGGAGACTATTGTAGACAATATAATTGTCATGGAAACTGCTTCCTGNCTTAATTCGTATTGCTCGGCGAATATAAAAGCATTTATTCCAGTAGGCATGGCCGCGAAAAGAACAGCCACTGCCTTCCAATGATTAGAGACATCCAAGAAAGTGCATAAACCTAGGACTAATAATGGATGAAAAAAATTTCTCATAACTACGAACCCTAAAACTGTCGTGTTATTAAGAGTAAGCCGATAGCCCGCAAGGCATACCCCGAGCGCAAATAAGGAACAGCCGGGTGCCGCGATACTAAAAAGATCAAGTGAACGTCTCAGAATACTTGGCACAGAAACCTCAAAGATGTTAACTAAAAAGCCTAAAATTAATGACAATACGATAGGGTTCCCAAGTACTTTGCGGACAAAAAGATTCAAGATATTCCGAAATCTAGTTTCGTCTGGCTCTTTCTCCAACCAAAAAATAGTCAAGCCAAATAAAATAGTGCTTTGTGATGCTATTAATATTAGTGCTGGTGTCAAAAATACAGGACCGAAGGAGTTTAAGATAATCGGCAGTCCAAGTAGTGCAAGATTTCCATAGCAGCATGTCACTCCTGCAATGCCGAGTTCTTCGTGTTTCCAAGAAAAAACACGCTTGGCGATAAAGGCTCCGAAAAAGAAAATAGCAATCGAGGGGATGTAGAATGCCGATAAAAAGTGCCAAGGGACTTCAGACGGTAGAGATGTATCTACTACTTTTGTGAAAAGCATAGAAGGGAGGGCCACCCAAAAAACGAACTTGACCAACCCTTTGCCGGACTTACTTATAGAATCATTCCATCGCGCTAACACATAGCCAAAACCTATGGCTAAAAACACAGGTAAAATCGCGTTAGATATGGAAATCAAATTACAACAAAATCCTTAGGGCGCATCCAACCCTAAGCCGGATAACACCTTGGAGGAACGAAAAGTTCCTGCAAGGTATCAGACCACTATATCAGGCAGAGGCGACTTTAGCCGAACTACTGGGATTAATTTTGTCAGTAAAGTTAGGCCAAACTTTCTCCGTTAATAATTCCAAGCTCTTCATACATGCGTCATGCGGCATGTGGTTGTAAATAAACATCCAGAAATTATCTACTGGAAGCTGCTTCAGTAGCACTTCTAATTTACGATTCACCGTGTCGGGACTACCGTGGATAACCAGGCCTCTTTCCACCATAGCCTCAAAAGTGGCGGGAACATCAAACGGACCTTCGCCCGGCCCAGCGATCGCGGCATTGAAACCAAAAGGAACAAAAAATTCATTCCAGATAAAAGCTCCAGCTTCGCGGGCGATCTCTTCAGCCTCAGCATCAGTATCAGCCACAATAAGTTCTCGACTCATCGCCATACCTTGACCAAATTTATAGTTCTTTCCAGCTTCATTAGCCGCTTCCATCCCTGCACGAAAATGCTCTTTAACAACATCAAAATGCGTCATTATAGTCACTGGCGTAATACCCCTCGCCATTCCCCATTTAATAGAGCGCTCTGAAGTCGCAAACGGCATAAACATATCAGGAATCATGTTATTAAATGTGGGGGGAGCAATACCTATTTCCTCTATTATTCCGTCAGCATTACAACCCTGGCCAAATTTATGTGCCACGTCGGCCGCAGCCCATTTAATATCCTTAGTCGGTACTTGCCAATGCTTGCCCTGGAAGCTAAATGTATCTTCTTTCCAAGCCTTCATAACTATTTCAAAATGCTCTTCAAAAAGTGAACGCTTTAACTCCTCATATTCTTCCCCTGCGGCAGGATCAGATAAGCCAACCTGTTGGCCTAAAATATTTACCCAACGAGGTTGATAGCCTCTAGCAAATCCAGCAAAAACTCTACCACCTAGCATCTGCGACAACATAGCTATATCTTCTGCTAAGTTAATTGGATTTCTTGAAGGAAGAACATTCCCCAACTGTCCGAAACGCATGTTTTTTGTTTGCATACCAAAGTACATGTCAAGCATTACTGGGTTAGTAGAAACTTCCTCACCCTCTACATGAAAATGGTGCTCAGTAAAACCGGCCCCGTAATAGCCGTATTCATCCATGTATTGAACCTGCTCAGTAATCTCTCTAAGCATTTGCTGGTAAAGCGAAGTCTTTTTCCCAGCCATTCCTTGTTTTATATCAGAAACCCGCCCTACCGACGGGAGATAAAATGCACCCACTTCCATAACAATACCTCCAACCCTAAAACTGATGTTACGTTTACCATCTCAGGCGCGCGCTGCGCGGCGCTATAATGTTTTATCGATAGACTACTCGTACAAAGCACTTGAGTCTATGGCTTAAAAGACGCAAAGTATTTTTTTACAAAAAATACACCTAAGTGCTAGTTACCTTACTCGGCAGCGGCAACAATGTCTATCTCCACTCGCCACTCAGCAGATATAAGTTGCTTCACTAAAAGAGCGGTTGATGCAGGCCGAGCTTCGCCAATGTACTTTTGACGCGCTGCAGCAAACGCCCCGTACTCACTTTCTTCTATCAGATAAGCCGTAACTTTTACAATATCCGAGCTACCCATGCCGACTGCTTTCAGTGCTTCCATCACATTCGACCATGCTTGATCGGCTTGCTCTTCAACCGTAGTCGGCAACGAGCCATCGGGACGAAGACCAATCTGGCCGGAAATATAAGCTAGCCTAGCATTTGGCGGGACCACTACAACATGATGGTACGCATTATTAAAGGGCTCAACTATTGAAGTTGGATTAATTTTTTTCAACATTGTGGGTATCCTAATTTTGGTTTTGTAATTGACTGAAAGTACTCATCTAAGCTAACTTTCCATGCGGGACAGAAAGCAACAAGAAGACAGGCCTCGCGCTTTAGGCTAGAACATTGGCAATAGCTGAGACAACATTAATATAAACAAGTCATCCAGATTATTAAAGAACATGAAATTATGGTTACAAAAACAATAAAAAACGAACAGAATTTTATCAATGATGAGCCTTATTACGAGCCAGTCGGCGATGAAATAAAGATATTTGCAGCTTCGTATAAAAATCAGCTGCCCATTCTTCTGAAGGGTCCGACTGGTTGCGGCAAAACTCGTTTTGTCGAATACATGGCGTGGTACTTAAAAATCCCGATGGTAACGGTCGCCTGTCACGACGACCTAACCGCGTCAGATTTGATCGGTCGCTACTTAATTAAAGGTGGCGAGACCGTTTGGGTAGACGGCCCGCTGACTAGTGCCGTTAGACATGGATATATTTGCTACCTTGACGAAATTGTTGAAGCGCGGAAAGATACGTCTGTAGTGATACATCCTTTATGTGATGGACGGCGTCTACTACCAATTGAAAAACTCGGCGAGCTCTTAGAGGCACCTTCGAGCTTCTGTTTAACAATTTCATATAACCCCGGCTATCAAAGTGTATTAAAGGATCTAAAGCAAAGTACTAGACAGAGGTTCGTTGCTCTAGAGTTTGATTATCCTAAGCCTGAAATTGAGCAAGTTATAGTGGAGACAGAAAGTAAGATAGATGCTGCCATGGCCGAAAAGTTAGTGAAATTTGGCAATATGACGAGAAATTTAAAGGGGAATGGCTTACAAGAAGGAGCTAGTACTCGCCTATTAGTCAATGCCGCCAAGTTAATGGGGCAAGACATTGCGCCAGTTGAGGCGACCGACACAGCTATCGCTCAGGCACTTACTGACGAGAGCGATATGCTTCAAGCGGTACATGAGCTTAGTCGCAGTATATTTTAGCAAGCATCTTAAAGAGAACCGACAAGCATGAGTGTACAGTCGAGACAAAATCTTCTTAATCGTATTAGGATCAAAAAAGATCTAGAGAAGCTTACGATCGAGGCTTTCGCAAGGCACTCAAATGCGGATGAAATTGTTTCACAAATAGCGGAACTATCTGACGCTCAGCAGCAATTCATCTATAAATGGGCTGAGTTAATATCTGCCTCTAACCATGAGCTAGGAGCTCAATTCGTATCGCTCGCTCCTAAAGCATTCGCGACAATGCGGGACGTAACGGTGCAGCAATGGCTCGATCTAGTTTTACAAAACTTTGATAACCATGGTTTAGGAGCAGCGATAGCCGCATTGGAAAACATTGATGGCTTCATGGAAAAAACCAAGATCGAGGAAGTACAATGCTCATTCAGTGAAACTAGCGGCTTCCTGCAGCATTTCATACGGGGTCTCGGCGGTCGGGACCTTAAAATATCGAGCGATTTAGAAACGTTCACCAATACCGAGGCTCTGTTTCTCCCTGAGGCGGTGGATCTGTTCCCCGCGCCACAGGAAAATTTTACACTATATAAGCTTACCGCTGTTCATTTATGGGCCCAGACCTGGTACGGGACGTGGCAGCATCAAATATTAGAAGCGTTTAAAGACACCTATGACTCATCGGACCATGTAGAGATCTTTAACCGACTTGAGTGCATTCGGCTAGATGCTTGCATCGCCCGCGACTTCCCAGGTCTAAACAGAGAACTTCAACAATTCCAGTTACACGACTCAGACAGCGTCGAACTCTGGGAGTCATGGCGATCGAAGTCTATCGAACTCCAAGAGGCAGATGCAACTGCAGCTGATAGCCTCAAACTAATAGATAAATTCTCCGATGTTAAATTGCCACCATTACAAGCATACCAGGGAGTAATGTATTTAGATCGAATTAGGCAGACATTTTATTCGCGAGTAGAGCAAGAGAAAGCTGCGTTGCAAAAGGCTCTGGAGAAAATACTAGAAGATAACACTGGAACTGAAAACGATGCTGAGATGGAGTCGCTAGAGAATCAAACGTTAGAGCTTTCCCAAGCCGAAGATAACGACGGTCAGGATAGTAATATGAACCTGCAATTAACCCTTGATGGACAACCGGTGGACATGAGTGAGGATTTAAAGGAGCTTCTAGGTTCGATTATCCAAGACTTCGGAGAAATTCCTGATAGTCACATGGATCCCTCGGAGCAAAGTGATTATTCTGATGAATTGCTCCCACAATCAAATGGAGAAGCCGATAGCTCAGAGCTTGATCTTCAGAACGAAGGGACATTCCAGTACAAAGAGTGGGATTGTACTCGGCAAAGGTTCCGTGAAGACTTCTGTACCTTACGTGAACTGACCGTCCCACCTGGTGATGAAACATTTATTGATGAAACTTTGGAGAAGCACAAGGGAGTATTAAAGGAAATAAAACGAAGTTTTGAGGCAGTCTTAGGAGAATCCCGACCTCAACGACGCCAATGCGATGGCGATGATATAGATTTGGGCGCGCTAATTGAGGCGTATACGGACTTAGCGAGAGGAGAAGAAATGAGTGAACATTTGTACACTCGCTATAAAAATGTAGAAAGAAATATCGCAGTTATGTTTATGGTTGATATGAGTGGTTCTACTCTTGGGTGGGTCAATAACGCTGAAAGAGAATCATTGGTATTACTTTGCGAAGCGCTGCAACTTCTTGGTGATCGATACGCTATCTTCGGTTTCTCTGGACGTACTAACAAACGTTGTGAAGTCTACTCTATAAAAGAGTTTAACGAATCGTACTCCGAGGTGGTGAAGCAACGGATCAGTGGCATACGTCCTAAAGCCTACACCCGCATGGGCGTCGCTATAAGACATTTAGGGAAATTGCTTCAAGATACACAAGCGAGAACAAAATTATTAATTACGTTGTCTGATGGTCGACCTGAAGATTATGGCGGCTACAAAGGTCAATACGGAATAGAGGACACTCGACACGCTCTTCTGGAAATGAAACAGGAGGGCGTACATGCCTTTTGTATAACTATCGATAATGAAGCGCAAGAATANCTGCCGCACATGTATGGCAACGCAAACTATGCTGTTATCGACGAAGTAGAAAAGCTGCCTCTAAAGGTAGCGGATATTTACCGTAGATTGACTACCTGAATCAACTTGTAGCGCTCACCCTGTTCCTCAGAGTNCCTATTTNTGACAAATGAATTTCNACTAGATCGTCGTGACCTAGAAATCGGGGAGGATTTAANCCAGCCCCAACCCCCGCAGGCGTCCCNGTGGCAATTATNTCNCCTGGGTATAGACTGATCCCTGCGGAAATTGTCTCAATTAAAGTGGGTACATCAAAAATCATAGAAGCAGTATTTCCACTCTGACGTAACTCGCCATTCACCCAACACTTAATCTCGGTATTCGACAGGTCGATTAAATCCTTTGNAACGGCAATAGGTCCCATTGGACAAAATGTATCTTGAGACTTCCCGAGCAACCATTGCTTATGACGACCTTGTACATCGCGGGCACTCACATCATTGACTAACGTATAGCCCCAAACATAATTCATCGCGTCACTTTTCTTNATACCTCGACCTGGNAATCCAATTATTACCGCCAACTCTGCCTCGTAATCNAGTTGGTTTGTCACCTTAGAGTTGTGNATGATCTCATCTTCACTNCCAATCACACACTCTGGNAATTTTGAAAAAATAATCGGAAACTCAGGNGCCTCTCCTCGACCGCCAGTTGTATCAAATCCTTGGTCCGCGATCTCTGTTACATGCGCAAAATAATTTTTACCAACACAAATTATATTCCTCCTTGGACGNGGGANCGGAGCTAAGATTTTAACCTCGCGAAGAGGAATTGAATCATCCATAGTTTTCAGTGGAACCTCAGCAGCGTCCGCTTCAACTATAGCCAGCAGACCTAATGCGCTAATCTCTTTGCTTAGAGCGAATGGACTGATGTACAAACCATCATTTGACAAGACACCAACACCTAAAACACCGTGATATTCGTACGTAATAACTTTCATTGCCTATTTCCAAATATATTGCGATTAGACCGCAGTAAAAATCACCGAANCATATTCACAATTTTATGCGCGGTTACCAAATTTTTCAGTATAATGACCATATACGCAACAACTAAGGATCCTTATTAGTAAGGGGTACGGTCCGCATCATGTTCAAAAGTATTTTAATTGCTAACCGCGGAGAAATCGCCTGTAGAGTAATACGCACTGCAAAAGAATTAGGCATTGAGACTATAGCCGTATATCATCATGTCGATCGTATGGCACCCCACGTGAAAGCTGCCGATAAGTCAGTCGAGTTGCTAGGCGATACTCCTACCGCCGCATATTTGGATATCGAGCAGATCATTAAGGCCGCCAATGAAACAGAGGCGCAATGCCTGCACCCAGGCTACGGCTTCCTCTCAGAAAATGCTGCCTTTGCCGAAGCAGTAGAGAAAAGCAATGTTGTATTCATAGGGCCACAGCCTGAAGTAATCAAACTGATGGGAGATAAAATCATTTCCCGTGAGTTTGCGAGAAAAGCTGGAATCCCCATCGCACCTAGTGTGACTCAAACTGACGACTTATCTAAATTTTTAAAAGAAGCAGAAAAAATTGGGTTCCCATTATTGATAAAAGCGTCCGCTGGGGGCGGTGGTAAGGGAATGAGTATTGTCCGTGAAGCTGGCTCGTTAGAAAAGCAAGCGAAGATAGCTATGAGCGAGGCCGAAAGATATTTCGCTGATAGCCGTATTTATGCAGAACTTTACGTTGAGAGTCCTCGACACATTGAGGTTCAGATACTAGGAGATGGTAAGGGCAATATTGTCCACGCCTATGAACGAGAATGCTCGATACAACGGAGGTTTCAGAAAGTAATTGAAGAATCTCCCGCCCCGGCATTGTCAGTTGAACTGCGTGACCAAATCTGTACTGCGGCGGTCGATCTCGCCTCTAAAGCGAAATATCTAAACGCAGGTACTGTTGAGTTTATCCTAAGTCCGGATGGATCCTTTTACTTTTTGGAGATGAACACGCGTCTGCAGGTAGAGCACCCTGTGACTGAGATGGTTTGCTCCCTAGATCTGGTGGAGGCGCAGCTTCACATAGCGGACAGTAAGACTCTCCCCTACAGACAGAGTGAAATCAAGCAATCTGGGCACGCTATTGAGTGCCGTATTTGTTGCGAGGAGCCTCATAACGACTTTAGACCTGCTACCGGAGATGTCAAAATCCTTTCCGTGCCTGAAGCTAGTGACATTCGCTTTGATTCCGGGATTTCGCAAGGGCAAACTATATCTGCTGCCTTTGATTCTATGATAGGTAAGCTAATCTGTTTCGGGGAAGATCGAGAAGCCGCGATTTTGAACGCGATTGCTGCTCTTAATGATCTAGTAATACTGGGGGTAAGTAGCAATATTGATTATTTAGGTCAAATATTAGCAGCGACCGACTTTAAAGAAATGATTATTGATACGGGCTTTCTGGAAAAAAACAAGGCGAACCTCTTATTTAAACCTCTCTCTGAAAAAGACATTAGCACCGTCGCAACTATTGCCGCAATGAGTCTGAAAGATTTTAGAGCACTCGCGTTAGAAACCCCCGAACCTTACGCGTCCATTGGTACATGGAGGAATTTGTAATGGCGCAGCCGTTTAATTTTTCACTCGATGAAAAGTCTATCGAGGTATCGCTTATCAAGTGCAGCCCTGTATTAGAAATACTCTCTAATGGATTTACTTTCAAGGTGTCGTCAGTAGCTCAAGTGAGTAGTCATTGCTTCACACTAATTATTGACGGTAAAAAGAAAACCGTCTGGTGGGCGCGAGATGATGACGCGATATATATCCGATTCGATGGTCGAACTCACACATTGTCATATCAGGACGCTATAAGCGTTTCACAGCAAGCAGGGATCAGCGATAACGTAATTAAAGCTGATATGCCGGGAATTGTGGTTAAGACGAACTGTAATGCAGGAGATAGAGTCAAGCTAGGTGATGTTTTAATTGTTATTGAATCGATGAAAATGCAAATTAGTATCGTTGCACCCCGAGATGGCGTAATTAAGGGAGTTAATATTACTGCCAACACGTCTTTTGAAAAGAATGCAGAACTGATTTCTCTTGAGGAAGAACAATAATGGCTCGGATAAAATCTCTAATTCAGACCGGCTCGATAGAATTTCAAGAAAATTATCGCCATAACAAAGGCTTAGCTGAAGAGTTAAAACTAAAGCAAAAAAAAGCTAGGTACGATAGGCCCCAAAAAGATATCGACCGGCTCGCAGGGCATGGGAAAATGATGCCCAGGGAGCGTATCGAGAAGCTACTCGATCCTGGAACTCCATTTCTTGAATTCTCAACTCTCGCCGCAAACATGGCCTATGAAGGTGATTCCCCCAGTGCGAGCTGCATAACTGGTATTGGTATCGTAAATGGAAAAGAGGTAATTATTAATGCCAATGATAGCAGTGTTAAGGGAGGTGCGTGGTACCCCTTAACGGTAAAGAAAATTGTCCGGGTGCTTGATATTGCAATAGAAAACCAACTACCAATTATACACCTCTGCGACAGTGCCGGGGGATTTCTCCCTTTACAATCTGAATTGTTTCCAGATAAATACATGGCTGGTCGCATGTTCCGCAACCAAAGTACATTGTCTAAAATGAACGTTAAACAGTTAGCCTTGGTATTTGGACATTGTACTGCCGGAGGTGCGTACGTGCCCGCTTTATCAGACTATTCGGTAATAGTTAGAGGCACTGGCGCTGTTTTTTTGGCCGGCCCTCCGCTAGTCAAAGCTGCTACAGGTGAGATCGTAACTGCCGATGAACTTGGGGGATGTGATCTACATACACAAGTTAGCGGTACCTGTGATTATCCAGCTGATAGTGAAGAAGAAGCTATAGCGATAGGGAGAGAAATAGTCGAACAATGGGAGAGTCCAAAAAAATGGCCCCTACAAAAAGATGAGGTTGAAGAGCCTTTCTATCGTGCAGATGATCTGTACGGCATCATCCCAACTGATATAAAAAAATCTTTCGACATGAAAGAAGTAATCGCACGCGTGGTCGATGGCAGTAGATTCCATGAATATCAACCCGCCTATGGGACTACTCTCGTATGCGGCTATGCCAATATTTGGGGCTACAAAGTTGGAATTTTGGCAAATAATGGTGTTCTTTTTAACGAGAGCGCGCTAAAAGGAGCTCACTTTATTGAGCTATGCAATCAAAACAACACCCCTATTCTATTCATGCAGAATATTACGGGCTTTATGGTTGGGCGCGAATACGAAGCTAAAGGTATTAGTAAAGACGGTGCTAAATTAATTCAGGCGATTGTTGGTTCACATGTGCCAAAATTCACTGTCATGTGCCACGGTTCCTTTGGAGCCGGTAACTATGGAATGTGCGGCAGGGCGTACGATCCTAGACTTATTTTTTCTTGGCCAAATCATCAAATTGGTATCATGGGAGGCGAGCAAGCAGCAAAAACACTTGCGGAAGTAAAGTTGCGACAATTAGAGAGGCGCGGTGAAATTGTCGACCAAGCGGAGCTTGATAAAGTTTACCATGAAACCTTAGAGGCTTATCAGCATCAGATGTCGGCCTATTACGCGACGTCCGAACTGTGGGACGATGGAATAATCGATCCGACTGACACAAGAAATGTGCTTGGCATTGCCATCAGCGCCTCGTTAAATGCTCCTTTGGGTGAGGCAGGCTACGGGATCTTTAGGTTTTAGTCACGGTGGGACTGCGAAATGTCTCGAACTAGGACAATTAAATCTACAGAAGGATCTGCATAACCTTTTCGACCGCAGGAATGCGAGAAATCCCCTCCATGGTGGCTTTCTCCAGTTCATCCGAGACTGCAAGAATTGCGATAGCCATCTGAGATCCCCCTGATACTCCAACTTGCATACGAGAAATATTGACGCCTTTCTCGCCCAGTGTGGCACCTATCATACCTATTACGCCCGGCTCATCGGCATGCTTTGTAATAAGTAGGCGGCCTTCGAGCGGCGATTCGATGTCGTAATCACTGACTCTCACCAGTCGCGCACGCCTACCGTCAAAAATAGTACCTTCTAGATAAACCGTTTGATCGGGGCCCGTAGCCGTGATCCGAAGAACTGAAATATATTCAGTCGAATCAGGGGACCCAACCATTTTAACCTTGATGCCTTGTCTTTGTGCCAGGTGAAGAGCATTAATTTGGTTAACCGGCACCGCATGATGGTCGCATAAAAGACCGACCATCGCGGCACTAGCCACCGGATGTAAATCGAACTTTGAAGCCTCCCCAAAAACGCCGATCTCAACTTCA
>NHDO01000059.1 GCA_002171735.1 Proteobacteria bacterium TMED61
GTTAACTACACCCTAATTGACGACGTCCGACAGCTGCCGATCCGGGTCTCGAGCGTCTACCGTCAACTCACGGTTTAGGCAGGATACATTTTCCAATTGGATTTAGCACTATCTTTAAAAAAATTTGACCTCCCTATATGTTGGGCGTATTCTTTCGACCACGCCACAACATATAGTGTTTTCGACCAGGCCTACCAAAAATCATGTGGCGTGCATACTTTCTGACGCATCAGACGTAGACGTATCTGAGGTAATAATTAGTTCGGGGCAAAGGTTTGCGCTTCGAACCCGAGGGGCACTTATGCCCGCAAGACTANCGGCNAACGCTNAGCCTAATGAAAACAGCCGTCTCATCGAACGAAACCGGCCCGGTTGAAGAAATTCCCCTCCAAAGTGCTTCGGTTGATATTTGGGACAAGAAGTANCGACTNAAAACNAAGTCGGGCGGCGCTCTCGACCAGGACATCGATCACACTTACCAGCGTATCGCGAAAGCGTTGGCAGAAACCGAGACACCTGAAAGACAGCAGGAATGGTTTGAGGCTTTTTTATGGGCCCTTCGCAATGGCGCTATCCCGGCAGGCCGAATTGTTTCCAACGCCGGGGCACAGGAGCATAAGCCGGCCACGAGTACCATCAATTGCACCGTATCCGGCACGATTCCCGATTCAATGAACGGCATTCTCGGGCGCACCCACGAGGCCGGGCTCACCCTGAAAGCGGGCTGCGGAATCGGTTATGAGTTCTCGACCCTGCGACCCAAGGGTGCTTTCGTCAGCGGCGCGGGTGCCTATACCTCCGGACCGCTTTCTTTCATGGATATCTACGATGCCATGTGCTTTACGGTCTCTTCGGCCGGGGGCCGTCGGGGGGCCCAGATGGGCACTTTTGACATCGCTCATCCTGATATTACTGACTTTATTCGCGCAAAACGCGAAGACGGCCGACTCCGCCAGTTCAACCTCTCCTGTCTGATCACCGATGGCTTCATGCAAGCCGTCCAAAACGACGAAGACTGGGAGNTGGTATTTCCCGCCAACGAGTCTGAACTTGCCGAAGACGATANCCGCATCATCTGGCGTCACTGGCCAGTCACCGAGGGCTATCGCACCAACGAGACCGGTGAAGTCGCCTGCAAAGCGTACCGATCGATTCCGGCCCGTCGGCTGTGGAATCTCATTATGGCATCGACCTACGACTATGCTGAGCCCGGATTCATCCTGATCGACCGCATCAATGANATGAACAATAACTGGTTCTGCGAAGATATCCGCGCAACGAATCCCTGCGGCGAACAACCGNTGCCGCCTTACGGCAGCTGTCTTTTAGGATCAGTCAACCTGACCCGATTTGTGGACGCGCCATTTACCGATAGCGCGAACTTTGATTGGGNGCGCTTCAGGAAAGTCGTCAGTGTCTTCTCACGCATGCTCGATAACGTTGTTGAGATTCATGGCCTGCCGCTCGATCAGCAAGGTAACGAGATTCGCTACAAGCGTCGGCATGGCATGGGATTTCTTGGGCTGGGCTCAGCGCTGACTATGTTGCAGATGAAGTACGGCGATTCGAAGTCTCTGGAGTTCACGGAGCGTGTGGCTCGCGAGATGGCGCAGGTAGGCTGGGAAACGGGCCTTGAGCTGGCCCGCGAAAAGGGTGCGGCACCAATCATGCTCGACACCTTTGAGGTAACCGCGCAGATGCTGGCTCAGCGTCCGGAAATGGNCGAGGACGGCTATAAAGTAGGAGATCGGGTTCGTGGCTCCGTACTGATCGCCAAATACAGCCGCTATATGCAGCAATTTGATTCAGAGCTCACTGACCAGATTGCAGAGCACGGCGCCCGCTACAGCCATCACACCTCGATTGCGCCTACCGGAACCATCAGCNTGTCTCTCGCCAACAACGCGAGCAACGGCATTGAGCCTTCCTTTGCTCACCTTTACAGCCGGAATGTCATTCGCGAAGGTCGCAAAACCAAAGAGAAGATAGACGTCCTCTCCTATGAACTGCTGGCCTATCGCGCTCTGGTCAACCCAGATGCAACGCCCGGCGGCGAGGGACCAAATGCCTTGCCCGATTACTTTATCAGTGCAGATGATATCAACCCCCGTCAACATGTTGATGTTCAGGCAGCNGCACAAAAGTGGATTGATTCGTCAATCTCCAAGACCGCTAACGTCCCAACTGATTTCCCCTTTGAAGATTTCAAGGACATCTACATGTACGCCTACGAGAAGGGGCTCAAGGGCTGCACAACCTTCCGGTTCAATCCTGAGGTCTTCCAGGGCGTTCTGGTCAAAGAAGAAGATCTTGAAAACACGACCTACCGTTTCACGCTGGATGATGGCGAAGTCATCGAAGTTAAAGGCAACGAAGAAATTGAATACGACGGCGAATTGCACACCGCGGCTAATCTCTTTGATGCACTCAAAGAAGGTTATTACGGCAAGTTCTGACAGCCTTAAGTCAGACTGCTGAATCAGGAAGCAACCCCATGGCCATCAAAATTGCCAAACCCATCTCTGAATTTGAGGTGGTCTCACCCAATACACCGGAGTCAACGCCTGAGCAGCCGGAAGTCCCGGCCCTGGTCGCCAACACCGATGGGCTGCCAAACAATGTGGTGCAGATGCACGAGAAGGTCGAACGGCCCGAGACGCTGGTGGGCAGCACCTACAAGATCAAAACACCACTTTCAGACCATGCGCTTTATGTGACGATCAATGACATCGTCCTGAATCCGCAGACACCCTATGAAAAGCGCCGGCCGTTCGAGATTTTCATCAATTCAAAGAACATGGATCACTTCCAGTGGATTGTTGCGCTCACGCGAATCATCTCGGCGGTATTTCGCAAAGGCGGTGATGTGACCTTTTTGGTGGAAGAGTTACGTAGTGTCTTCGACCCGCAGGGCGGATACTTCAAGCCCGGCGGTAAATATATGCCTTCACTGGTCGCGGAGATCGGTGACGCGATCGACAGCCACATGCGCATGATCGGAATGATCCAGGACGAAAGTCTGGATGAACACCAACAGAAATTCATTGACCAAAAACGCCGCGAGTTTGAGGATCATAGCCAATCAGCCAGTGCCGTCACCAATACAGTTAGCGAGTCACCGGCTTTTCCTCCCGAATCTCGTCTTTGCCTCAAGTGCCAGACCAAGGCAGCTGTTCTGCTGGATGGCTGCATGACCTGTCTCAACTGCGGCGACTCCAAGTGCGGCTGATTCCTTAGCACCCTTCCCCCGATTGCACCTCTGACCCCTTGGCCCTGAAGCGGGGACCCTACCGGTCAATCTTTACCGCGGCGCCACTATCCAATTGACGCTTTGCTTTCGGGCAGACGTTAATCCATCATTGCGGGATGCACGTTACGCTTCTGATCAAACGAATCTGGAGTTGGTATATCCGGTTGTTCTGCATTCGGTCTATCCCTTGCAGCATCTCGCCGGCGCACGATACCGTGCTGAGTCAAAACGGTTTTCTCGCCACCGGGAAAGATACCCAATTGAAGGTCTCGCCCACCCNGACGCTTCTGTACACAGGTTGGTACAAATTGACCTACGAAGNNAACTACACCGGTGATGATCATTTATTTGTGCCCAAGATTTACCCCGGCTACCTGCTCGATGAAGCGTCCGCACAAATCGGTGACAACCTGTTCAGGACTTTTCCTATCGGCTCGATAATTGAACTACGGGCGCATTTTCCAGGGGCAGCCACCCACTTATTCCACTACGACTTTGACCCCGAAGGTTTTCGCTTCGACCCCTTCGAATTGGATTACCCCAAGACTCAAATTCACTATTCGGACGAGTTTCGCTTAAGCAGATTTAAGTTAACGTACTACGGAGAAGTCTCTTTCGCGCTCCTGTGTCTGGTAAACNCNCTGCGCCCTATCGGCCACACACANCAAAAACGCAGAATNCGCAACACATTCNGNCTTCTCCGAAANAGGGGNNCCAAAACATTGCTCCGATGGCTNGCCCACAAGGCATANCTGAACCTTCANCCNCCTTTTTCACCNACGCTTTGGTACGANAACTTTTNAAAGCGTCCAACAACTGAAAACAGGNNNNGNATNGNCAGCNCGCCATCNTTCNCCNTATTTATCTTTGCTGATAGGGCTAAGCCTGAAGACCTCAACGCCACAATAGATAGCACTCTTCTCCAGAGTATCAAAATTAAAGAGTTGATCATTGTGACCGCTAGCAACACCCCCGACGAAACTTGTTCGCAGGCTAATCGGCTTTCAAGCCAGCACAGTACAGTACAGTGGGTTCATTGCGAATATCAGAATCTTGAAAAAGCGTTCAAGCTTTCCACCTGTAATGTTTTTGGTCTTCTACGATCAGGAGATCGGCTATTACCCGGGGCAATCGAGTCCCTCGCTAGAAGCATGGGCGAGGCCGATGCGGATATCGCCTACGGGGATGAAGTCATCATGGAAGGCGTCAGCCGCCAGGTGCAAAAAGTTGTGCTCCGGCCCGGATTCTGTCTGGACCACTTTCTTAACTCTCCGTTCCTCGGAATGATGACAGCCATGCGCTCAGAAACATTGAATGACGCTGACTCTTTCTCGCAATGCCCGAGTCTCGAAGCGGTCAATGAATATCTCGTCCTGAGCGCTCTCAGTAGAGCCAAGCAAATCGTTCACGTACCGCGGGTACTGCTTGAACACCAGAAGACAGAGGCGCCTTCGGGTCTGAGACGCCTTCCCCCCTCATCGATCCTTGAATTTCTTCAATCCCACGGCTTCAGCCAGGCAGCCGTTAAATCGGCTGCTACGCCTGGTGTGTACTCGATCCGCTATAACCAGCCTTTACTTAGCAAAACAGGTATTGTGATTCCAACGAAGAACAACGGCCACTTTCTTAAAACGGCGGTCGATTCTCTCGAAAGAACAGTTCCAAAAGATCTTTATGACCTTGTCATTGTCAACCACGAATCTGACGACCCGACGACAGTAGACCTTCTTCGGACACTCGCCACCCGGCACCGGGTTATCGACTACCAAGGCGTATTCAACTTCTCCAGCATCAACAATTCTGCTGTTCGGTGCTTCAGCGAGGAAATTAGCAGTTTCCTCTTTATGAATAATGACATAGAAGCGATCGAGGCTGGCTGGCTGGAAAACATGCGGGATCTACTCGGCAGNCGGGAAGTCGGGATTGTGGGCGCNACNCTGCTGTACCCCNCNACNGCTTCAATCGATTCNNAATNGNATCTTGCCGAAACTGCTCGCTTTGCTATCGNGAGTCCTTCGGCTACTAAAAACTCCAAAGATGGGTCCCCATTTGGACCGCTCGAACAGTCTCCTTGCCTTATCCAGCACGCGGGCGTGATGCTGAATGTTGACCGTGCAGAGCACTATCAAAAATGTGAGCCACATCACGACGTGTATCGCCGAAACATCGTCCAGAACCCCGCAGTTCCAAGNCTCGTAACAAGAACATTCAGCGCAGTCACGGCGGCCTGTATGTTGACCCGCAGGGATGTCTTTGAGGCGCTGGGCGGTTTTGATGATGCCCTGGCAGTAGGCTACCAGGATGTTGACCTTTGTCTGCGGGCCCACAATCAGGGTTTTAAATCAATCTGCAGTGCCGAGGCTGTGCTTTTTCACCATGAGTCTGTTAGCCGGGGTGCTGTTGGGCTTAAACATGAGGCCCCTGGTCCCGTACATCTCGACTTCACCGCTATTGATGAAAAAGACCCCCACCCCGCAGATTCAGCGAGATTCTCTGAGAAGTATCAGCACATGATTGGAAAGGATCCTTTTTATCCGCCGATGCTGTCCCGCTCAACAACCTACTATCGACCAGTCCGTGTGCCCGAGCGAAGTGACGACTTCGATGATCAGGTAACCCCTCACGAAAATCCCAACCCCTACTGATGCGCTGACGCGAGTCTTTGGTGTCGGGAACCCCCATATCGGCGGGTATCTGACAGCAGCCTCTTCTCCTCTCAAGCCTCGTCGCCGGTAACACCGCCAAACCGGTTTTCATTACTGCCGGACAAGTTTAGACTCGACCGTCTTCGTTGGCGCTCACATGATCGAGCAGGCAGGAATCCCATGAGCAAAGTAAAAACTTTCGGCTTTGACACTCTCAGTCTGCACGCAGGGCAGCAACCTGATCCTGCCACGGGTGCCCGGGCAACACCGATCTACCAGACNGCCTCCTATGTTTTTAAAAGCCCTGACCATGCGGCTTCACTGTTCAATGTTGAACGGGCAGGGCATGTTTACTCTCGCATCACCAACCCCACGACGGCGGTGCTGGAGGAGCGCATTGCAGCGCTTGAGGGCGGCATCGGTGCGATTGCTACCGCCAGCGGCCAAGCTGCCTGCCACCTGGCGATCGCCACGCTACTCGGTACGGGCGAACATATTGTGGCATCCCGTTCGCTGTATGGCGGCACTCATAATCTGCTTGAGTACACCCTGCCGCGCTTTGGCATCACCACGACCTTTGTCGANCCGCGCGATCCAGATGCTTTCGCGGCGGCAATCACGCCCCAGACCCGTCTGCTCTTTGGTGAAACTTTGGGTAATCCGGGCCTGGAAGTGCTGAATATCCCTGCCATCAGTGAAGTTGCCCATGCGCACGGACTGCCACTGATGATCGATTCCACTTTTACAACGCCGTATCTGTGCCAGCCTTTTGCTCTGGGTGCAGATATTATTTTCCACTCCGCGACGAAGTTTCTCAGCGGACACGGTGTGATTATCGGCGGCTTGGTCGTCGATAGCGGCACCTTTGACTGGGCGGGCTCGGGAAAGTTTCCCACGCTGACCGAACCCTACGCGGGCTTTCACAACATGAACTTCGTCGAGGAGTTCGGGCCTGCCGCCTTCATTACCCGGGCCCGCAAAGAAGGCGCCCGGGACTTCGGCGCCTGCATGAGTCCGACCACNGCCTTCCAGGTTCTGCAGGGCATGGAGACCCTACCGCTTCGAATGCAACGCCATGTTGCCAACACGCGAGCGATTGTTGAATTTCTCGGCGAGCACGATGCTGTGGAATGGGTAAGTTACCCGGAGCGGGAGGACCATCCTGATCACGAGCTTGCGAAGCAACTGCTGCCCAAAGGATGCGGTGCGGTGTTCAGTTTCGGGATCAAAGGGGGACGTGAAGCAGGGCAGCGCTTTATCAGCCGGGTCGAATTGCTCTCACATCTTGCGAATGTGGGGGATGCCAAGTCACTGGTNATCCACCCGGCCAGTACNACGCATCATCGNATGGATGCCGATGCCCTCGCCGCNGCCGGGATNTCTGAGGGCCTNATCCGTCTGTCGGTAGGCCTTGAAGATCCAGAGGATCTCACCGAAGACCTTGACCGCGCGCTGCGTGCCTCCCAGAAAGGCTAGCCCCAATGGAACTCAATACCCCCCAAGGTCCNCTTTTTGCCTATACCGGTGCACGCGATCACCAGGACCAACAGCNGGCGGTTGTCTTCATCCACGGCACTGGNATGGANCATACGGTATGGGTGCTTCCCTCGAGGTACTTCGCGCGNCACGGCTANAACGTNATGGCGNTTGACCTGCCTGCGCATGGGCGNTCGAAAGGTCAGCCNGCGCCAACGATTNACGCGATGGCGGAATCGGTTATTGANGCCATGGCGGCTGCCAACGTAGCAACCGCAGCTCTCGTGGGTCACTCCATGGGATCACTGGTCGCGTTGAGTGCGGCAGCGCGCTACCCNGATCGTGTCCGTTCACTCGCCCTGATCGGCTCCACAGCGCCTATGGGCGTTCATCCCGACATGCTGAAGTATGCCTCTGACAATGACCATGGTGTCATCGATATGCTCACCTACTGGGGCTACAGCAAGGCCGCCCAGTTAGGCGGCAATGAAAATCCGGGGATGTGGATGGCAGGCGGTACGCTGCGCCTGCTGGAACGGGCAGCGGACGACATCATCCATATTGATCTGGATGCCTGTCGGGCCTATGACCAGGGGCTGGCCCACGCCGGGTCAGTACAGTGTCCGACGCTCTTTATTCTGGGCGAACGCGACATCATGACGCCAGTGCGTTCCGCACAGAAACTGATCGGCGCTGTTACGGATGCGAAAGTCTGCGTCATTGACGGGTCAGGTCACTCACTGATGATGGAGCGGCCAAACGACGTGCTCGATGCCCTGATCGGTATCGTCTAAGGCTTTAAAAAATATTTGAAGACNAAAGACTATGAGCGCTTTTCTGATTGCTGATGTCAGTCCTGCCGATATGCAGGCCTACCGCGACAGTGGCTACCTTGAAGCCGTGCCGAAGATCGCTGCTGANTATGGTGGTGTCTACCGCGCAAGGGGTGGGAGGGCCGAGGTGCTCGAGGGCGAATGGCAGCCCAAACGGCTGGTCGTGATCGAATTCCCCAGTTGGGATCAACTCCANGCGTTNTACNATNGCGAGGCCTATGCNCCCTACCGCGACATCCGTCAAAGACTCACTGANTCCCACATCGTCGCCCTNGAGGGGACTNACNCTACCCCGAAGTAAGTCCCCGATNGGNCNCACNNCGCNCTANCGGCTTACTGNCCGANCTGNGNCTCAAGGTGCGAGAAAGCGCCCGGCGGCACATGTGTCTCCTCGCTGGAACCGNGCGTCGTCCACACCAGCTNCAGGGCCGAAGTGCCTTTTTTCTGATAGTAGTTAATCCACAACTCATACCGACCCGGCGTATCAATAACCACGGGGATAGGCGCTGACCAGCGGTTGGGATGAATCTCTGGATCTACCCAAATCTGGCGGCCGCCTATTTTGNCCTTAACGCCGTCGTTTGACTCAATNCGGAAAACATACGTCCCGGCAGCATCAAAGTGAATCAGGCCCCGAATATGGGCCGCGACCAACATTGCCTGGCTTGAAGTCAGTACATTTCCGTCGATCGTGCGATGCGCAATATTCTCAAGTGGGTCACCGATCACAGGATTGCGCAAGACTTCAATATCATCTACATGGACCTGACGATCATAGGAGTAGGTGACAGCAAGACCCGGTCGCAATTCAACCGCCTCGGGTTGGGGGGTCCATAGCGCCGCCCCCGTTACTGCGTCGGCGGGCTCGAGTGCCCAAGCGGAGCTAACGCTCAACCAGACGATCGCAGCCAGGGTAGCCCTCCATCCGCATCTACGCCGCCAAGCGTTTTCAACTATTTCGTTAAAGACCGATACGGGGTTCATGGTATTTTCCTCTTTATGGTCGCTAGTGGTGCATCGGAGCCGATAACACTGCGGAATGAAGCAAAATTCAATTCTAGCGCCTTACAGCAGNNTNCTTTTCACCCGGACAGTCAAAAAAAAGCCCCGCTATATAGCGGGGCTCTTGATTGGCTTGGGTAAAAAAAGCCAGGCGAGACTACATCATACCGCCCATACCGCCCATGCCGCCCATATCAGGCATCGCGGGGGCAGCCGGCGAATCATCCGCCATCTCAGCCACCATCGCCTCGGTCGTCACCATCATGCCCGCAATAGACGCGGCATGCTGCAGGGCAACGCGGGTCACCTTGGTCGGATCAAGAATACCCATGCTGATCATGTCACCATATTCCCCGGTACCAGCGTTATAGCCATGGTTGCCGTCCTTACCCAGGACGTTATTGAGGACAACTGAACCTTCCTCACCGGCATTAGCAACGATCTGGCGCAGCGGCTCTTCAATGGCCCGCTGTACGATCTTGATACCCTGATCCTGATCGTGATTGGCACCTTTCGCCTCACCTACCGCAGCAATGCAACGCACCAGAGCCACGCCCCCGCCGGGCACGACGCCCTCTTCTACTGCCGCGCGGGTCGCATGCAGAGCGTCTTCGACACGGGCCTTCTTCTCTTTCATTTCGACTTCAGTCGCAGCACCAACCTTGATTACCGCGACACCGCCGGCCAGTTTAGCTACGCGTTCCTGCATCTTTTCCTTGTCGTAGTCGGAGGTGGCTTCTTCGATCTGTACACGGACCTGATTGACTCGCGCTTCGATGTCGCTGGCAGAACCCGCGCCGTCGATGACGGTGGTGTTCTCCTTGCTCACCTGCACGCGTTTAGCGGACCCAAGTTCTTCAAGCGTAGCGCCTTCGAGGCTCATNCCGACTTCTTCGGAGATCACCTGACCACCAGTCAGAATGGCGAGATCCTGCAGCATGGCTTTACGGCGGTCACCGAAACCAGGGGCCTTCACCGCACAGACTTTAACGATACCGCGGATATTATTGACCACCAGGGTCGCCAGTGCTTCCCCTTCGATGTCCTCAGCGATCACGAGCAGGGGGCGCCCTGCTTTAGCGGTGGCTTCCAGCACCGGCAGCATCTCGCGGATGTTCGAAATCTTCTTGTCGTGGATCAGAATCAACGGGTTATCCATTTCAGTCTGCATGGCATCCTGATCGTTGATGAAATAGGGTGACAGGTATCCACGATCAAACTGCATGCCTTCTACGACTTCCAGCTCGTTCTCAAGGCTTTTACCTTCCTCAACCGTGATCACACCTTCTTTGCCGACCTTCTCCATCGCTTCGGCGATAATGCCGCCAACAGAATCATCCGCGTTGGCCGAAACNGTACCGACCTGGGCGATTTCTTGATGATCCGAGCAGGGCTTGGAAATCTCAGCCAACTGATTGACAGCGGCTTTGACAGCCTTATCGATACCCCGTTTGAGATCCATGGGGTTCATGCCGGCAGCGACAGACTTAAGACCCTCGCGGAGCATGGCCTGGGCCAATACGGTCGCGGTGGTGGTTCCATCACCCGCTACATCAGAGGTCTTGGAAGCGACTTCCTTGACCATCTGGGCACCCATGTTCTCGAATTTATCCTTGAGCTCGATCTCTTTTGCGACAGACACACCGTCCTTGGTGACGGTCGGCGCGCCGAAAGACTTNTCAAGCACCACGTTACGGCCTTTTGGGCCCAGCGTGACCTTGACGGCGTCTGCAAGCACATTGACGCCACGCAGTTTGGCCGCGCGGGCGGACTCGCCGAATTTGACTTCTTTAGCTGACATTATTTCGTTCCTTTAAAAAATTGTTTGCGTATTGGTTAGGTGCAAGCCTTCGCCGACCTCAACCCTCAATAACGCCCATGATGTCGTCTTCACGCATCACCAGGACTTCTTCACCTTCTACCTTGACCTCGGTGCCGGAATACTTGCCGAACAGCACTTTGTCGCCGACATTGACGTCGGGGGTCAAACGCTCGCCATTGTCCTGACGCTTGCCGTTGCCCACGGCCAGCACTTCACCCGTCATGGGTTTTTCAGTCGCTGAATCGGGAATGACGATTCCGCCAGCGCTGGTACGCTCTTCGTCGAGGCGTCGCACAACNAGACGGTCGTGCAGCGGTCGAATATTCATCTACTTTATCTCCTAAAGATCTGAGTAATGGAGGGAATTTCTGAGACTAACAGGTGTTAGCACTCACCTTATTTGAGTGCTAATAGTAGGGCTTAAATGGGGAAAGTCAAGAGTTGTGCTGAAAATCAGTCATCAATTCGCCGAGATTCTCCATCGAGGACGCCGGGAGCCCGTCCGCTTGGGGTGCCATCGGCAGGGGTAACCACACGGCCTAACAGCCAGCGTCTAACCAGAAACTGGCGAAGCGGCGGCGTCAAAAGGAGAAAACCCACTAGGTCTGTGAAAAAACCCGGTGTNAGCAAAAAAGCCCCGGCAACTAAAAGCGCCAACCCTTCAATTATCGTTACCGCAGGCNGTTCCCCAGCCTGGGTTGCTGAACGGAAGCGCGCGAGCGCCGCAAGCCCTTGACGACGCACAAGTCCCGCGCCCAAAGCTGCGGTGCCAACCACTGCAGTCACGGTCCAGACCGCCCCAATTAGGCTTCCAATCTCGATCAGAAGGTAGATCTCCAGCACCGGGACCAGCAAAAATGTGAGAAATAACAGGGGCATCAGGAGCGCATCAGAAGGTTTACCAACCGGCTACCTATTTTACCGAACCCTCGTCAGCCTTGCGAAAAAGGCCGTCGCAATATTGCAAGCCTGGGGCTATTGCGAACGTGCGANAATCGTGGTTTCTCGCCAGACCCGTCAAGCCTCAAACTGCAGCCCTCCCACAGACTCACTATGAAGCACAAACTCCATCTATCTTCCGCTGGCTCTATGTTCAAGCATGCGGGNCTATGGCCCAAGGCGCTGTGCTCCCTACTGATCGCGATAGCNGTANCGCCGCTCGGTGCCCAGGACAGCGAGGATCTGCTGGAGCCCGAACAAGCGTTTGCCTTTTCCGCAGAGATAATCTCGCCCGAGGAGATTATGGCGACCTGGCAGATCGCGCCGGGATACTACATGTATCTCGACAAATTTGGTTTCGATGCTGACCCGTCAGGCGTTGCAATAGCGCAAGTCAATTACCCGCCCGGCAGAACCAAGCACGATGAGTTCTTTGGCGACGTCCAGATTCTCGAGCAGTCAGCTCGGATCACGATCGCACTTCAGCGCAGCGTTTCAGATTCAGGGGAACTGCTGCTGAGCGCCCGAGGACAGGGCTGCAACGAACCGGTTGGCGTGTGCTACCCACCACTCACCCAAAAAGTCACTTTAACCCTCCCCGCGGTCACCCCCCCGAAAAGCAACACGATCAATAGTGTTGCGGACCTGCAGCAACTGCTCGGCGTAGCGGCCAGCGGCCCGGAATTTCTGGACGTCGATGACGCCTTTGTTCTCAAGGTCAATGCCGACGGACGTGACATGCTGCGGGCGCAATTCATCGTCGCGCCCGGCTACTACCTATATCGAAACAAGCTCAGTTTCGAAACGCAGGCGGGGGGCGCCTTGGCGGAGCATACCCTTCCTCCAGGCAAGCGCAAACAGGATCCTTATTTTGGCGAGGTTGAGATCTTTGCAAACGACTTCGCTGCCCAGCTGCCGATCATCCCTGAGACAACCGCTCAAGAGGTCACCCTGATTGCGAATTTCCAAGGTTGTGCCGAGCAGGGTATCTGCTATCCGCCTGTCGAGAAAACTTTCACGATAGCGTTACCCCGGGTGATCAGTGACGCGGCCGCAAGTGAAAACGCGACCACTACTACTGTTGGGCAACCGGCTGAGGCGGGCGGGCCCCAAACGATCTCGACGCGTGCTCTTTTTGGGTACCTTGGAGCCGCGTTTGCCACTGGACTGCTGCTCAGTTTCACTCCGTGCGTTCTGCCACTCATCCCGATCCTGCTCGGAACAATCGTTGGTCAATCGGGTACCGGCCGAGGTCGAGCCGCAGGACTCTCATTCGTTTATGTTCTGGGGACGGTTGCCACCTATGCTGCTATTGGCGCTGTGGCGGGGGCCACCGGAGAGCAGTTGCAGGCTTACTTCCAAAACCTCTGGGCAATCGGCACCATTGCCCTCATCCTGGGACTGATGGCGCTATCCATGTTCGGGTTTTACGAGATTCAGATGCCATCGGCCCTGCAATCAAGGCTGGCAACGGGAAGTCAGGGCCTTCGCGGTTCGGTCTGGATGATCTTTATTCTCGGCGCAGCGTCTGCACTGATCGTGGGCGCTTGTGTTTCCCCTCTGCTGATATCTGTTCTCAGCATCGCGATCCTCAATGCAAACCCATGGATCGGCGCTGCACTGATGTCTTCAATGGCACTTGGTATGGGCGTGATTCTTGTTGTAGCGGGGGCAGGCGCGACCTGGCTGATTCCACGCAGCGGACTTTGGATGGAACGCGTCAAACAGGCATTTGGTGTAATGCTGCTGGGTGTCGCCGTCTATCTGCTGGGTGCAATACCGGCAGTGCCCGTATTGCTGTTGTGGGCGATCCTCTTCATCATCACTGGCGTCTATCTCGGTGCAGGTCGAACTCTTGCCGCAGACGCTTCAGGCTGGATGGTTTTCTTCAAGGGGCTCGGTATGGTCCTGCTGGTCTGGGGCGTTCTTGCGATGATCGGCGGCTTCAGCGGCAACCGCAGCATCATGGCGCCGGTATCGTTCAGTAGTCTCGTTGGAGCTGCCGGCGGAACGAATGAGGACAAGGCTGTACATTTCGAAAGAGTCAGTTCACTGGTGACCCTGAACGAGGCACTTGCCGAGGCGAAAACTACCGAAAAGAAAGTGATACTCGACTTTTACGCGGACTGGTGTACGGATTGCGTTCGGATGGAGAAGACTACTTTTCGAAATCCCCTGGTCACCACAGCACTTGCGGGCTACCGTTTGCTACAGGTGGATGTGACGGATCCGGACGACCCCGGAGGCGCTGCTATCAAGAAGCGCTATGGCGTATTTGGCCCTCCGGCCGTACTATTCTTCAATGCCGATGGTCAGGAATATCAGGCAGAACGGCGCTACGGGTTTATCGGTGCTGACGCCCTCCTTGCACTCCTGAACTCCCTGGAATAATCCTCATGCTACTGTCTCGCATGCGGCTCGCCTGGCTCGTCGGCGGGGCGGCCGCAGCAGTCGTCGGGTTCTTCGCCGCCGGGATCTTGGTTTCGAAAACCGCGCCCGAGTCCCAGACGATAAAGACTCTGGCTCCGTTTTCGCTGCCCACCAGTAGTGGTGACACTTTCTCCTCCGACCAGCTGTCGGGTCATGTCGTTCTGGTCAACTTCTGGGCCACCTGGTGTGAACCCTGCCGAAAAGAAATTCCGCTGTTGGTGGCAGCTCAGGCTCTGCATCACGGATCACTCGCTGTGGTCGGCATTGCGGTTGACGAACTCGATCCTGTTCGGCGATTCGAGGATGAGGTCGGACTCAATTACACCTCGCTGGTAGGAAAAGCCGAGGCGCTCGCCCTAATGGAGCGCTACGGCAATTCCGGGCAACTGCCATTCACCCTGGTCTTTGACCAACAAGGGCGGCTACGTTACATGAAAACTGGAGAAATCCGAGGCTCGGACCTTGACCAATGGCTTGCTGATCTTCTCTGAGACAAATCGTTACCGTGACGGTTGGCTCGGAATAATTTCAAAAACCCGATAACTTCATCGAAATAGTCGATAAATGTCTTTATCTGTACATAAAATCTCCAAAAATGGTAGAATAGAGGATAGCCTAGGAAACTAACGATGCCCGATATTCTGCTGCTTCACGGCCCCAACCTAAACCTGCTCGGTACGCGGGAACCGGGCGTCTACGGTACGTGCACCCTCGAGGAAATCAATCACCGGGCGCTTGAGCAGTGTAATGCTGTTGGCGCTCAGCTTGAGACGCTCCAATCCAACAGCGAGTGTGAACTCGTTGACCGCGTTCAACTGGCGGGCACCGACGGGACGCGGTTCATCGTTATCAATCCGGCGGCGTTTACCCATACCAGCATCGCATTGCGGGACGCTTTCGCGGCGGTCGGGCTTCCGTTCATCGAGGTTCACCTTTCCAATGTGCATGCGAGGGAACCCTTCCGCCAGAAGTCATTTTTCTCCGACCTGGCGCACGCTGTCCTCTGCGGCCTTGGACCACGTGGGTATGCGGCTGCGGTAGACGCTGCGTTGGAGCAGTCGGGTTTTCGCACCACTCTCACCTGAAATCGCGTGCCATGGATATTCGCAAAATAAAGAAACTCATCGAAATGCTCGAGGAATCTCAGCTAAGCGAAATCGAGATAACCGAGGGTGAAGAATCTATCCGCTTGAGCCGGGGTTCAGCAGCACCCAATGCCCCAGTGCTCGCCGCGGCTCTCGCACCCCCGAGCGCACCAGCCGAAGTGACGCCAAGTTACATTCCACAGCCCACGATTCCTGTCGCTGATCCCGAAATCCCTGAACCTGATGAGACCTCTGGCGCCCTGTGTTCGCCAATGGTAGGCACCTTTTACGCCTCACCCAATCCCGACTCCAAGCCTTATGTAGAGATCGGAAGCCGGGTCAGCGTCGGCGATACCCTATGCATGATTGAGGCTATGAAGATCTTCAACCAGGTGGATGCCGAAGTCAGCGGGGTAGTCAAAAAAATCCTGAAGAACAGTGGCGATCCCGTGGAATATGGAGAAACGCTGTTTGTGATCGAGGAAGACGGCGGCTAACTCACTCCTGATGATCGATAAACTTGTGATCGCCAACCGCGGCGAAGTCGCGCTGCGGATTCTGAGAGCCTGTGGGGAGCTGGGCATCCGCACGGTGGCGCTGCACTCCGAAGCCGACGCGGACACCAAGTATGTGCGCCTGGCATCGGAATCTGTCTGCATCGGCCCTCCTGCGGCCGCTGGCAGTTATCTCAACATCCCGGCCGTCATTGCCGCCGCAGAAGTCACAGACGCTACCGCGATTCATCCGGGTTACGGATTTCTTGCCGAAAACGCCGACTTTGCGGAACACGTCGAACAAAGTGGTTTCATTTTTGTCGGACCGGCCGCCGAGACGATCCGCCTGATGGGCGACAAAATTTCGGCGATTGACGCGATGCAAAAGGCGGGTGTGCCCTGTGTCCCCGGCTCCAACGGCTCCCTGCCGGATAATGCCGACGAGATCATGCGCATCGCCTCGGATATCGGATATCCCATCATCATCAAAGCAACCGCAGGTGGCGGGGGCAAAGGCATGCGGGTGGTGCACACCGAAGCCGCGCTGCTCAACGCCTGGCAACTGACCCGCAGTGAAGCCCAGGCAGCTTTTGGTAACGACACCGTATATATGGAGCGCTACCTCGAAAAGCCGCGCCATGTTGAGTTTCAGGTGCTTGCCGACACACAGGGAGAAGTGGTCATACTAGGTGACCGTGACTGTTCCATGCAACGCCGGCACCAGAAAGTTCTGGAAGAGGCGCCGGCACCAGGCATCCCAGACGAGATGCGCGCCGAAATGAGTGAGCGCTGCGCCAATGCCTGTCGGCAGATCGGGTATCGCGGCGCCGGCACCTTTGAATTCCTTTACGAAAACGGTGAATTCTTCTTCATCGAAATGAACACCCGTCTCCAGGTAGAACACCCGATTACCGAGGCGATCACCGGCATCGATATTGTCTGCGAGCAGATCAAGATCGCCGCCGGCGAACCCTTATGCGTGACACAAAAAGACATCCGCCTTCAGGGGCATGCGGTGGAGTGCCGGATCAACGCCGAAAACGCCATCACCTTCTTGCCCTCACCGGGAACAATTACCCGCTATCACCCGCCAGGTGGACCCGGGGTTCGGGTGGATTCTCATATCTTCAATGATTACCGTGTACCCCCTTACTATGATTCGCTGATTGCGAAGGTCATCACCTACGGAGAAAATCGGGAACAGGCGCTACAACGGATGAGCGGCGCCTTGCGCGAGATGGTCGTGGACGGGATCGACACGAACATCCAACTGCAGCAGCGCATCGTCGACGATGCGGCTTTCCGGCGCCAACCTCTGGATATCCATTACCTGGAAAGACAGTTGTCCAGTTGACCGGCGACAGCGTTCCATCGTGAAAGCAGGGTTGCAGACCCATTGGTGGCGTATCTCGGTCACCGTTGCCCTCGATGCGGCGGGTCGGATCGAAGAGGCGCTAGAAGTGCTTGGCGCCCTCGCTGTCACGCGAACCGACGCTGGCGACTCCCCGCAGTTTGACGGTGCAGTGCCAGACCAGCCGCGCTGGGCCTTACAGTCCATCTCTGGGCTATTTCCGCCAGAGGCAGATATCCCCACTCTCAAAGCGCAACTCATGGCAGTGGGTGGGGCCGGCACAGCGCCGATTACAGAGCACTTTGCCGATCAGGACTGGGAACTGTCGGGACGTGCTTCCTTTTCCCCGGTACGCATCAGTGATCATCTTTGGGTGTGCCCGCCCTGGAACCGGTTACCGGAAGCAGAGGACCGGGTCGAGGTCGTGATCACGCCAGGGCTCGCTTTTGGAACAGGCACCCACGCGACCACCCAACTCTGTTTGCAGCAGCTCGAACGCCAGATGCTGCGCGGGCGCACGGTGCTTGACTGGGGGTGTGGGTCGGGCGTACTGGCCGTTGCTGCATTGCTCTTGGGAGCNGCCGACGCGACCGCNGTCGATCTGGACCCTAAAGCGCTCGNGGCAAGCGGAGAAAANGCGGTACTCAACGGCGTGAATGACGCCCTGTCTNTATGCAGGCCAGATGANGTGANCGGCCATGAGCAATATGACATTGTGGTCGCCAATATTCTTGCCGGNACCATCATGGATCTCGCACCGACCCTGGAGCGCCACNTGGCCCCGNACGGCATCTTGATCCTGAGCGGCATTCTTGCTGTCCAGACGGACCGAGTACAGGCGGCCTTTGCNCAGTACAATCTCANTCTGTCGCACCGCGAGGAATGGGCCTGTCTTTGCGGGTCGCGTATCGCAAGTTGAGTTTTGTTGATGGCTACTGTCGCACCCGCCCTGTTTCAGACCCGTTGCAGTTCCTGCGACGCCGTCCAGTCTGTCNCTCAGGAAGTGCTGCAGNCCAATACCGGTCTTCTTCACTGTGCCCACTGCGGCCAGATATTCAATGCCGCCTGGAGTTTGGTTGACCAGATTCCCAATCCCGCACGCGGGGTTGACCCCGCGTCTTCCCGGCAAGACCCTCCCCTTAGCGAGTATGGGCCGACCTCGTACGATGGTCAGACCCGCCCNCCTCGNGAAATCGCCGCTGAGGCCTTTGGCGCGGATTCACTTGCGGNNGAACAGGACGGGTTCTCGCAAATTTCTTCGTCAGTGGGTCTGCATGAACGCAAGGAGCCGACACTGGTCATTGGGGATTACGATGNCCCCCCGCCCCGCGGTGTCACGTCACCCGCCGGAACTCAGGCACGATCTACCCGNCCCATGTCGCGAGGTCTGNCATTAGCCGGTGTTGTGCTCCTAGTCATTGCCCTTTTTGCTCAGGTCCGATTCCCTCTTCTGGAGNCCGTTGCCAGCGTAGCAGCAACGAGGCCGTCGCTCGGGGTGTTNTGTCGTTATACCGGATGCCAACTGCCAGCACCCACAGAAGGCCCTGTGGTGAGCGTGACCCGAAGTAGTATGGACCTTCATCGGCACCGACCCGATGCACTGGTGCTGCGGATCCATCTCCTCAACCACAGCACNACNGTGCAGGATTATCCCGCCGTCGAAGTCACNCTTAACAACGTCGTCGGTGAAGTAGTCGGTCGNCGNACTTATCTACCGCGGGAATTTGGCGTAACGGACGAAACCCGGAAACTNCAGGGTGAACGTGAAGCGGTNGTGACATTGGTGCTGGCGAAATCCGATCCGGTGGTAAGCGGTGTGACCGCAAGGGCGGTGCANTTCTGATATGCCGGTGAACGCCTGCACCGTCGATACCACTGGCGGCCTGACGATAGGCCACCTGGCACTAAAGGGCAGAGTGATTGCCGCGCCCATGGCGGGCGTTAGTGATCAACCCTATCGCTGTCTTGCCAGGCACTTTGGTGCCTCCCTCGCCGTCAGCGAAATGGTAAGCGCATCTCCACAACTGCGGCACTCGCGCAAATCGTGCCAGCGAACAAACCATGACGGCGAAGCGGGCCCGGTCAGTGTCCAACTGTTAGGCGCAGATCCGGATCAAATGGCTGATGCNGCCCGCCATAACATCGCCAAGGGGGCCGACATCATCGACATCAATCTCGGTTGTCCAACCAAGAAAGTCTGCAAACGGCTGGTGGGCTCGGCGTTGATGCGTGATGAGTCGCTGGTCCGCCAGATCCTTGAAGCGGTTGTTTCAGCCTCAACCGTACCGGTGACGCTCAAGATGCGGACCGGGTGGGACCGCAGCTCTAAAAATGCCCCGACCATCGCACGGATCGCTGAGGAGGTCGGCATCCANGCCCTAAGTGTCCATGGCCGAAGCCGNGAATGCCGCTATCACGGTCCAATCGATTATGAAACGATCAGCCGGGTCAAGTCGTCGGTATCGATTCCAGTGATTGCCAATGGCGATATCGATTCACCCGAGATTGCGCTACAAGTTCTACGCACGACTGGAGCAGATGCCGTGATGGTGGGTCGTGCTGCCCAGGGGCAGCCCTGGCTACTTGAGCGCATCGCGGACGCGCTCGACCATCAGCCCGACCCGGGAGACCCCTCGCTGACAGATAAGCGNAAGACGGTGCTGACCCACCTCGAAGCGCTTTACGATTTCTATGGCGAAGAGCAGGGGGTACGTATCGCCCGAAAACATGTACAGTGGTACGCAGAGAAACTCGATGCCAGGCATCTGCTTGACCGCCGATGCAACGAAGCCCTAACCCCATTAATGCAACTCGAATGGGTCCGAGCCTTCTTCGAAAAAGTCGTAGACCGAAAACACACTGATGCCTGAAAAAACACCACCGCTTCGAGCTTGCGTTCGGCGTTCACTGGATACTTACTTCAAAGAACTTGGAGACACTGAAACCCAGAATCTACACGCCCTGGTCGTCGCTGAAGTGGAAAAGCCGCTCTTGGAAGCAGTCCTGCAACGCACCGGTGGCAACCAGTTAAGAGCAGCGCGGATACTGGGAATCAACCGCAACACCCTGCGAAAGAAACTCGACCAATACGGATTGAAATGAATCCTGCTGTATCTCTAGCAGGCTTTTGCCGGACACGTCCCAACGACCACATCAATACACTGTTATGGAAACTGACCTCATGAGCGACAACGAGTACAGGCCCGTGCACCGGGCCCTCATCAGCGTCTCAGATAAGGCTGGTATCGTAGATTTTGCCAGACGACTGAAATCGGTCGGCGTTGAAATCCTCTCAACCGGCGGCACCGCCGCACTGTTACGCGATCACGATATCCCAGTAGTCGAAGTCTCTGAATACACCGGATTTCCTGAAATGATGGACGGACGTGTCAAAACACTACATCCACGGATTCACGGTGGTCTGCTGGGGCGGCGGGGTATCGATGACGCGCAGATGGCAGACCACGGTATTCAGCCCATTGATCTTGTGGTGGTTAATCTCTACCCCTTCGCACAGACCGTCGCCCGTCCCGACTGCNNCCGGGAAGAGGCAATAGAAAACATCGATATCGGCGGTCCCTCGATGTTGCGGGCGGCCGCCAAGAATCACGCGGCCGTCACCGTCCTGGTCGATGTCGCAGACTATGACCTGGTCGCGCAGGAAATCGAAACANACCACGGGGTATCCTGGTCAACCCGCGAACGGCTCGCGGCATTGGCATTCAGCCACACCGCGCATTACGACGGCATGATCTCGAACTACCTGACCACCGACTCGGACGACGGCTTTCCCGAAACACTCAATCTGCAATTTCGCAAACACCAGACCATGCGCTATGGCGAGAATCCTCACCAGCGCGCCGCCTTCTATCACGATACCGATCCGGCCGAGGGCACCTTGGCCTGCGCCCGGATACTCCAGGGCAAAGCACTCTCATTCAACAATGTTGCCGACGCCGATGCGGCGCTCGAGTGTGTCAGCGCTTTCGCGAAGACAGCTTGCGTTATCGTCAAACATGCCAACCCTTGCGGCGTTGCCGTCGCAGAAACGACCTTGAGTGCCTATGAGGGCGCTTATGAGACCGATCCCACATCCGCATTCGGTGGCATCATTGCCTTCAATCGCCCGCTGGATGGTGACACGGTCACCGAAATTCTGACGCGCCAATTTGTCGAAGTCATTCTGGCGCCCGAGTTCACCGATGCTGCAAAGACTGCCCTTGCAGGCAAACCAAACATCCGGGCACTTGAAGTGCCCCGCATCGACGCCAATGCCTTTGCCCAGCAGAATCTCAAGCGGGTCGGTGGTGGCTTACTGGTTCAGGATCAGGACATGGGACGCATCTTACCGGACGCGCTTAAGATCGTTTCCAAGTGCTCGCCCAGTTCATCGCAGCTTGCAGATCTGCTGTTCGCCTGGACCGTAGCCAAGTTCGTCAAATCCAACGCCATTGTTTACGCCCGTGACCAGCAAACCATCGGAGTGGGTGCCGGTCAGATGAGTCGTGTGTACTCCGCCCGAATCGCGGGTATCAAGGCTGCGGATGAAAAACTTCAGGTTGTGGGGTCGGTCATGGCTTCGGACGCCTTCTTCCCTTTTCGCGACGGCATCGACGCCGCAGCCAAAGCCGGTATTCAGGCAGTAATCCAGCCCGGTGGTTCCCAGCGGGATGATGAGGTGATTCAGGCTGCAGACGAACATGACATCGCGATGGTGTTTACCGGCATGCGCCACTTCCGTCACTGACCATGCGGGTGCTCGTTATCGGCAACGGCGGTCGTGAGCATGCGCTCGCCTGGAAACTAGCAGACTCCCGCGACGTGGAGCGAGTCTTTGTGGCTCCCGGCAATGCGGGTACCGCAACGGAACCCGGCGTTGAAAACCTGCCCATCCCGGTTGACGATACGGACGCACTGATCCTCGCTGCACGGGATCATCAGATCGACCTCACTGTTGTCGGACCGGAAGCGCCTCTGGTAAACGGCATCGTGGACGGTTTCGAAAGTGCGGGCTTACCCTGCTTCGGACCCAGCGCAGGACCGGCGCAGCTCGAGGGCTCAAAAAGTTTTACCAAAGCCTTTCTTGACCGTCACAACATTCCAACCGCATCCTGGCAGGCGTTTACCGACCCGGAATCCGCGCGCCGGTATATTGAATCTCAGGACGTTCCGCTGGTGCTCAAGGCCGATGGACTGGCCGCGGGCAAAGGCGTCATTATCGCGAACAACCGCGACCAGGCGCTTGCCGCGGTCGATGAAATTCTAGTAGATCGGCGCTTCGGCGGGGCCGGACAGCGTCTCGTCATTGAAGACTTTCTCGAAGGGGAGGAGATCAGTTTTATTTGTGTTGCGTCGGGAACTCAAGTGGTACCGCTCGCCACCTCGCAGGATCACAAGGCGCGTGAAGCCGGTGACTGTGGTCCCAATACCGGGGGGATGGGCGCCTATTCTCCAGCGCCTCGGGTCGATGCTGAGCTGCATCGACGAATAATGGATGAAGTGATCCATCCGACCGTCCAGGGACTCGCCGAAGAAGGGATGCCTTATCTTGGGTTTTTGTACGCCGGACTGATGATCGATACACAAGGGAACCCCCGGGTGCTTGAGTACAACTGTCGCTTTGGAGATCCCGAAACCCAACCGATTCTCATGCGCATGCGTTCAGACCTTGCTGGACTATGTCAGGCAGCGCTGGATGGCGAACTTGATCGATTCGGGATTGAATGGGACCCACGCTTTGCGTTAGGGGTAGTGATGGTGGCCGATGGCTATCCCGGCGAATATCCCCGCGGTGACAAAATCAGCGGACTGCAGGACATCAGGTCGGATAACATTAAGGTTTTCCATGCCGGAACCCGGCAGGAATCAGGGCAGACCGTTACCGACGGCGGACGAGTACTGTGCGTAACGGCGCTCGGCGCAACGGTAAACGACGCTCAACGGGAGGCCTATGCTGCGGTCAGCACTATCCACTGGCCCGGTGCGGGCTGGCGACCGGACATCGGCTGGCGCGCCTTGAACCGATAATCGAACAATGCGGCTAATTAATGACACCGAAAATGCCTTTTGGCCTTCTGTAAACCTTCATAATCATTAAAGAAAGAGAAGCTATGAAAACACCTTTTGTTGCCGTCCTCATGGGCTCGGACTCCGACCTCAAAACTGTTCAAAATACACTCGATACGCTGGACCTCATGGATATTTCTTGGGAAGTCCGGATTACCTCTGCACACCGCACTCCTCAGGATACCCACCGCTACGTCGAGGACGCCACCGAGCGCGGCTGTGCTGTCTTCATTGCCGCGGCTGGCCTGGCTGCGCATCTTGCCGGAACGGTCGCTGCTCTAACCATTCGCCCGGTCATCGGGATTCCGATGGATGGTGGGCCGCTCAACGGGCAGGATGCACTGCTGTCCACGGTCCAGATGCCCGGGGGCATTCCCGTGGCCTGTGTCGCAATCGGCAAAGCAGGTGCAAAAAATGCGGCCTACCTTGCCGCACAAATCATGGCCACTGCCGACTCCGATCTCGCGGTCCGGCTGACGCGTCAACGAGAAACCGACGCCCAGGCCGTACGTGACAAGAACCAAGCACTTCAGGCATCGCTGGAATCGACAAGCGCCTGACAAGGAATCTGCCAGCCGCGGTGGAATGCCTGAAACGCGGCGGGGTGATCGCCTATCCTACCGAGTACTGCTTCGGGCTCGGTTGCGACCCGACGAATGAAAGTGCGGTTCGGCGGATACTGACGATGAAACGCAGAGCCTGGCAACAGGGACTGATCGTCATCGCCGACCGACCCGAACGTTTGCAGGGGATCATCGATGGGCATCGTCCAGAATTTATGGCACCGGCACTTGCCTCCTGGCCGGGCCCGTACACTTGGCTGCTACCGGCAACAACCCAAGTTGCCCCCTGGCTTAAAGGTCGACATCCCACCATCGCCGTGCGGGTGACGGCTTTTCCGCTGGCGCGCCAACTGTCTCGCGACAGTCGTATGCCCCTCGTCTCCACAAGCGCCAACCGGTCGGGCCGGCCACCACTACGTGAGGGCAGGGCAGTGCTGGCAGAATTCGGTGAAGCGATCGATCTTATTCTGGACGAAAGGGTGGGCACTGCGACGGAGCCCAGTACGATTACCGATGCTGCAACCAGGGTTACCCTTCGAGGCTGAGGCGCCAATCACTTGCGACCATGATATGAACAGTTCTGAAACGCTTGGCCAGGTAACGCGGTATTTGCAAGATCTCCAGGCACGTATCTGCACCGGCCTTGAGGAAGCCGACGGCGGTATTGCAACCTTTCATGAAGATGCGTGGAAGCAGGAAAATGGTACAGGAAGCACCCGCATTCTGAGCGCAGGCGAGGTGTTCGAGCAGGCTGGGGTCAACTTTTCCCATGTACACGGGTCAGCGTTACCCGCTGCGGCATCGTTGAGACATCCGGAACTTGGTGGCAGTCCATTTGAAGCGACGGGGGTATCGCTGGTGGTTCACCCGCATAACCCTTTTATCCCTACCTCCCACATGAATGTCCGGTTCTTCTGCGCGCAGACCCCACAAGGGCCGGTATGGTGGTTCGGTGGGGGCTTTGATCTCACACCATACTATGGTGACGAGGCTGATGCCGTTCACTGGCACCAGACGGCACTGAAGGCTTGCTCGCCGTTTGGCAGTGACCTCTACCCGAGATTCAAAGCAGCTTGCGATGACTATTTCCACCTGCGGCACCGAAACGAGCAGCGCGGCATCGGCGGCCTTTTCTTCGATGACTTCAGTGAGGGAGGCTTTGATCACGCGTTTGCCGTGACCCGCAGTATTGGCGATCACTTCCTGCCTGCATACCTGCCGATCGTGGCCCGACATGGCAGCACGCCTTTTTCCCCCCATCACCGTGAATTTCAACTGTACCGCCGGGGGCGCTACGTCGAGTTCAATCTTGTCTACGATCGGGGCACCCTGTTCGGCCTGCAGAGCGGTGGGCGGATTGAGTCCATCCTGATGTCGCTGCCCCCTAATGTCGCCTGGCGCTACGGTTGGCGGGCCGAGCCGGACAGTCCTGAGGAGAAGCTGGTTCAGAACTTTCTCAGACCGAGAGATTGGTTGGCGGAGTCGGACAAGCAGGGCTCGTCCTAGGCATTCACGTGACTCGTCGGTTTTACACCCTACTGCTGTGGCTTGCGTTACCGGTCGTGATGATCCGCCTGGGATGGCGGGCACTGAGTAGTCCCGGATATCGCGGCCGTATCAGTGAGCGTTTTGGTGGCGGCGCGCCGGATGACCGATGCTGTGATCTGTGGATCCATGCCGTCTCGGTAGGAGAAGTCAAGGCGGCAACCCCACTGGTGCAGCGACTTCTCAAAGAAAAAAAACATCTGAATATCATCATCACCACGATGACGCCAACAGGTGCCCAACAGGTTGTTGATACCTTCGGCAAAGAGGTTCGCCATCGTTTTGCGCCCTACGACTATCCTTTCGCCATCCGACGTTTTATTAATCAGTTTTCGCCACGACTACTGATCCTCATGGAAACCGAGATCTGGCCCAACATGATCCGTATCTGTCATCAACAGGGGATAGCGGTGGCCATGGCAAATGTTCGCCTCTCCGCACGCTCAGCCCGGGGTTACCGTTTTGTGCTGCCTTTGGTGCGCGACGGGCTTAGCAAGGTGTCGTTGTTTGCCGTGCAATCCGAAGCGGACCGCAAACATCTGCTCTCCCTGGGAATCGATGCCTCAAGAACGCATCGAACCGGCAGTATGAAATTCGAAATTAGAATGCCCGCCAGTGTGAATGAAGTCGCACAGGCTGTACGACGGGACTGGAGTCCAAATCGCCCCGTGATCGTCGCAGGCAGCACTCACGATGGAGAAGAGAGTCTGCTGCTACGGGCATTCCAATCACTGTGCACTGAATTTCCAGATCTTCTGCTGGTGATCGCTCCGCGTCATCCCGAGCGCTTTGACGCGGTCATGCGGCTCGCGTCCCGGAGTAATTTGGGAGTAAGTCGAAGAACGAATCAGGCCGGCGCACTGGATGCTACTGTCCAGATTCAGATTGCTGACACCATGGGAGAATTGCCGGTGCTGTACGGCGCCGCCGATATCGCCGTCGTTGGCGGCAGTTTGATTCCGATTCGGGGGATCGGCGGACATAACATCCTGGAGCCTTGTGCCGTCGGGGTACCCGTCATTTTTGGCCCGAATATGGGAAATTTTCTGGAAATTAGCGAGATCACCCTAACAGCCAACGCAGGGTTTCAGGTCAACGATGAAGCTGCCCTAATTGTGCAGCTACGACAGCTTCTGAACGATGCTCACCTGAGAAGTTCTGTGGGTGAACGTGGACGCATGATGGTGGGTCAAAATGCGGGCGCCACACAGCAAACATGCGACCTGATCATGCCGCTCTTAGCGTCACGCTAACCAACCAACATCACGAACAGACGTTTTTTATTTTCAACTTTGGTTTAAATAAATATCAACGGTTACAGCCGCATGTTCTAGTTTGTACGTTTGTTTTTTTAACCAAAGGCGTCTTGTAACTTCGTGTAATTTCTTAAGTGCGTCACACAGGTATGTTGTGGTTTATTTTTTTCTGCTAACCCAGTAAAAAATGCGTGTGATACGTTGCCAGGTTTGCTTGACATTTAACCTTGCATGGCTATAGTTCGCCTGCAAGGAGTAACCAAAGCATTGTTACTCCAATGTTTACCGGTACGCTTCCTCGTTTCATTAGATCAAAAGAACTAAATGTATACGGGAGACGCAAAGTGGTATTGCTGACAGAGGCGGTGTGTCGATAAGCCACCAATGTGGACCTGGGTAACGGTTCACAGGTAAATCAACCCTAAGCAGGAGGCCATTATGGCGGCAAAAAAGAAGGCGACCAAGAAACGAGCAGCACCGAGAAAGAAAGTAGCTAAGAAAGCAACGAAGAAGAAAGCAACGAAGAAGAAAGCAACGAAGAAGAAAGTAGCTAAGAAAGCAACGAAGAAAAAAGCAACGAAGAAGAAAGTAGCTAAGAAAGCAACGAAGAAAAAAGCAACGAAGAAAAAAGCAACGAAGAAAA
>NHDO01000060.1 GCA_002171735.1 Proteobacteria bacterium TMED61
ATGATATCGGTCATTTTCTGATGGCGGATGCCGCCCAAGACGAGCGTAACCGCGATCGTGACCTTCGGCATGAGACGGTCGGTGCCAACTGGCTCTCGCATGCCTTTGTTCCAGAGGTGACGGAGCCAGTGCGTCTGCATGTGCCGGCTAAGCGCTACCTCTGTGCAACCGAACCCGGCTACTGGGACGATCTTTCGGAGGGTTCCAAGATCAGCCTGCGTAAGCAGGGCGGACCCATGGACGACAACGAAGTAGCGGCTTTTGCAACACTGCCGGGCAGCGAGGCTGCGCTCCAATTACGGCGGATCGATGACCGCGCTAAGTTAGTGGGTTTTGTAACGCCACCCGTCGATGATTTCTTGCAGGATCTGCTGAACGCTCTTAAAGCACCCTGAGCCGGTAGAGCCTTGTACAAGTCGAGGCGCAGGGGTGTCGCATCAGGATAAACTCGTCTGAAGAATCCGTGGAAGATTGCACAGACTGTTGTTCTTGGCTCGGGTGGGAAGACACAAGCCATTGTCCAGAGGAAAACATCATGGCCCGTCGAAACAGAGGCGTACGTGAGCGCTCGCAGCAGGCCACTGCCCGTGTCGAGTCACAGATTGAGCGTCGGTTGCCTTTTTTTGATCCACTGGATGACGACGCGGTGGTACGTCTTGAAGCACAGGTGGACTGGATTATTCAGGATGTCGGCATCGCGTTTCGCGATGACCCAGAGGCGCTGGCGCTGTGGCGTGAACAACCCGACGTCCGAATCGAGGAGGATGTTGTCTGTGCGCCTGCCGACTGGGTCCGCGAACTGTGCCGTGAGGCACCCAGCAGCTTCACGCAACTCGCCCGAAATCCTGAGCGCTCGGTCATCATCGGGGGTCAGAATCAGGTTTTTGCGCCGATTTACGGGGCCCCGTTTGTGCGCGACCTTGAGAAGGGGCGGCGCTATGGCGACATCGCGTCGTTTCAGGATCTCGTCAGGCTGACCTATATGTCACCGGCCTTGCATCACGGCGGCTTTGTGACCTGTGAGCCCTGTGATGTCCCGGTCAGCAAACGTCATCTCGATATGCTGCTGGCGCACATGACCCTTTCCGATAAACCCCATCTTGGCGCTATCACGGAAATGAGCCGGGCGCAGGACAGTGTCGATATGGCCGAGATCATATTCGGCCGCGAGAGCATGGACAAAAACTGCGTGATTATGGGCAACGTCAACACCAACTCACCTTTACTGGTGGATAAGGTCGTGACCGAGGCCGTGCGCGTCTACTGTGGTCGGGGCCAGGGAATTGTCGTGGTGCCGTTTATTCTCTCAGGGGCAATGGGGCCGGTTTCGACCGCTGCAAGTGTCGCGCAGGCGTTGGCAGAAGCCATGATGGTGTGTGCTTACGTACAACTGGTGCGAAAGGGTGCGCCGTTTGTTCTGGGAAATTTCCTTTCTTCGATGTCACTTAAGTCGGGGGCACCGACCTTCGGTATGCCAGAACCGGTGATGTCGAACTACGCCATCGGCCAGCTGGCGCGCCGGTTGGGCCTGCCGCTGCGCTGTGGAGGTTCACTGACGGCGTCCAAGATTGAAGATGCGCAGGCGGCTTACGAGTCCGCCGATTCGATGCACTCGACCATGTTGGCAGGCGCACATTTCGTATTGCATGCTGCGGGATGGCTGGAGGGCGGGTTGTGCACCGGCTTTGAAAAACTTGTGATGGATGCAGACCGGCTCGGGGCATACCAGAAGGTTCTGGATAAGGGGCTGGATGTTTCAGACGAGGCCTTTGCCCGGGATGCCTATGGGGAAGTCGGCCCGGGTGGACATTTTCTCGGCTCGGCGCACACTATGCGTCACTACCAGCATGCCTTCTATGAACCCCGTCTGAGTGACAGTGAAAATGTCGAGAGTTGGGAAGAGGGAGGTGCTCATGACATGCGCTCGCGTGCATACCAGCGCTGGAATCAGATGTTAAAAGACTACGACCCCCCGGCGATTGACCCTTCACTCAAGGCGGAACTCGACGCTTTCGTCAGTACAAGAAAAGCACAGCTGCCCGATGCCTGGTACTGAGCGACAGATTTTTCCAAGGGAGTTGACCAGGATGAAAAAACCTCAGGGCCCTATGACCGAGGCCATCAATCTGAAATCCAAATTTACCCTCTTCTCTGACCACTGGGCTCCCAGGATCATTGCGCAGATGAACGACTACCAGTTCAAACTGGTCCGGCTACAGGGCGAGTTCGTTTGGCACGAACACAATGATACGGATGAGACATTTCTGGTAATCGAAGGCTCCATGGCGATAGAGTTCACCGACCGGGTGGTCGAACTCAACGCGGGTGAGATGACGGTTGTTAGACGCGGGGAGGCGCATCGGCCATTTGCNGAGCGGGAATGCCAAGTCATGATTATCGAGCCGGCAGGTGTCGTCAATACGGGTGAGACNGGNGGAGAACTAACGGCTGAAAGTGACTTGTGGGTTTAGANNCCNACTNATTTGGTTGACACTATCTGGAGTNCTGCANTGAAACTGACNTTTATCTATTTTGATTTTCCTTTCTGGCGCGCCGAGGTNGGAAGGATNGCGCTTTTCATGGGTGGAATCGACTTTGAAAGCAAATTTGTTGGAAGTGAGGAATTCACCCGGGCTTGGGATACGGGTCGTCTGGACGACGGGACGGTAATTCCCTTTCACCAGTTACCCTGCCTGCTTGTGGATGGGGTCTCGATCGCACAGACCGGCGGTATCTCACGATTTTGCGGAAAACTTTCAGGCCTGTACCCGCGCAATGACGATGTTCTNGCCGCACAAATTGATCAGTTTCTGGATTTCGCCACCGACGTCACGGAGTTGGTCTTTGCCACAGGCCGCGGCGACGATGACGAGATCAAAAAAGTCAAACGCGANGCCTTATCCAAAGATGAACTTCCGCGAAAACTCCGGATGCTGGAAAATTGCATCGTGGGTGGGACTGATTGGATTTTGGGNANGGACNTGGGNCTTGCNGANNTTGCNATTTGGCGGCTCNTGGGATGGCTNACCTCCGAGCGGGTAGACGGGATTCCTAGGGATATCATTAGTACTTTCCCCAGGATCTTGAGAGTGTGCCAGGCAGTCGATGGTCACCCGAGAATCCAGGAGTGGGTCANCAAGACNTATCCCAAAGACTATGTCCGTGGACATTACAACTGACCGGTTAGGAGAGAAGACGATGAACGGGTATGCTGAGTTATCGCCAGATGAGGCGCAGGCGCTGATGAAATCAGAGCATGTCTATGTTATCGATATCCGGGACGATAACTCGTTTTCTACCGCGCACATATCGGATGCGGTTCAGTTGGGCCAGACCTCAATCGGGCCGTTTCTTGAAACCACCGAAAAAGATGCGGCGCTGGTAATCTATTGNTACCACGGCATCTCCAGCCACTCGGCCGCCTCTTTTTTCGTGGAGCAAGGATTTTCCCGGGTAAACCATATTGTGGGTGGTTTCGAGGCCTGGCAGCAGCAAGGGTTGCCGGTTAATTCGAGTTGATGGGTGGCAACGCCCACGTTGAAACTTCTACAGAAATGACTATGTTCAATATGAAAACTTGGCTCCTCACCATCTTGTTCTTCGGGCTCACAGGATGTGCATCGCTTAAATATGACGGCCCGGGAACGGTGCAGGACTTTGCTACCGCCCGGACCGAATGTTACAGCGCTCTTCAGGGCACAGCTGACGGCGAGCCAACGGTCAACTGCGGGGCGTGGACGGCGTGTTTGACTTCAAAAGGCTATGTCAAAGATCGGTATGGAAAGTTTGATGTCGAAGAACTGGAAATGACCATTTCCTGCAGCGATTAATATTGGCCCGGCTAAGAGGGCTCATTCCAATATGCGATTTCAGTGGTGAGTTTTACGAGTCCAAACGGTCATGAACTCTGAAAGAAAAATCAGCGTTGCGGTTATCGGCGCAGGGATCGTGGGGATCTGTTGTGCCTGCTATCTGCAACGGTCTGGATTTCGCGTGACGTTGATTGATCGNGACGAACCCGCCCTGCAGACNTCCTTCGGTAACGCCGGAGGTCTCAGTCCAGGGTCTGTCGCGCCAATTGGCATGCCGGGTATGTGGAAACAGATTCCTGGTTGGCTGCTNGANGATACGGGCCCTCTTTACATCAAGGGCAGTTATCTGGTCAAAGCGCTTCCCTGGTTAACGCGGTTTCTTCTGCAAAGCCGCAGCGCGCGGGTAGCGGACATTTCCAAAGCGCTCACGTCGCTCAACGGGCCGTGTTTCGAGGCCTTGCAACCCTTGGTCGAGGATGCTGGCGTCAGTCACATGATCAAGCGAAGCGGCCAACTGTTTGTTTACCGGTCCCGCAAGCATATGNAAAAGGATGCACTCACGCATCAGCTCCGAGGTGANGCCGGCGCAAGACTTGAGTACTTGGATGCCGCAGAGATCCGGGATCTTGAGCCGGCTCTGGCGCCGATCTTTGAATCGGGNTATCTCATGCCTGATAACGGCCATTGTGACGACCCNTATGGGATGGCCCAAGCACTGGTGAGATCATTTCTAGAGCGAGGGGGCAGATTTCAAAAAACGGAAGTGGCAGATTTTGGCTTTGATGAGGATGGCGTCACCTGTGTAAAAACGTCTACAGGGGATCTCCAAACCGATCGCGCGATCATCTGCGCCGGTATCTGGTCAAAAAGCATCTGCGCCAAGTTAGGCTGGAACATACCCCTGGAGTCACACAGGGGATACCATGTCACTCTCGAGGATCCAGGTGCTTCTCTAAAGCATATGTGTTTCCCGGTTGAGGACAAGTTTGCGATCACCCCAATGAGCATGGGAATCCGGATTGCCGGGACAGTGGAGCTTGCAGGTGTTGACGCGCCGCCAAACTATGCTCGTGCCCAGGCGTTATTGGTTGCGGCAAGAAAAATATTGCCAGGGATCGGCACCGAGAAGGTGACTCAGTGGATGGGCCACAGGCCATGTTTCCCTGACAGCCTTCCTGTGATCGATAGATGTTCTAATCACAAGGGAATATTTTTTGCGTTTGGCCACGGTCATCAAGGGCTAGTAGGGGCATCACAGACTGGCAAGGTAGTAGACGAAATGATTCGAGGTGTATCTCCGTCAATGGATTTGAGACCGTTCAGCATAGGTCGGTTTTAGCAACCGAGTCTCCAAGAGACCTAAGCAATACCGCGAGCGTCAACGTCAGCTCTATGACCCTCATGAACCAACCGCTGGTTTGTCCCGAAAATGCTCGCGCAGTACCTGTTGGCGTATAGGAGAGACAGATCTTGCACAATCTGAATTTCAAAGAACTCGCTCAGTTGGATATCTCTTATTCGTCGATCACCAGTTTGATAAAAAAGTTGTTGTTGGGCTGCAATAAGGGCGAAACGGTAAGTCTGCCAAAACTTAGTTACTCCACCAGAGCCGGTAATCTTTTCCAGACAATGCTTGCTGTTTCGGACACACCACCTTACGCGGCAGTCAAGGCGGTTGGATTATCACCAGATAATTCGAAACGCGGGTTACCCCATATCGGATCAACCGTCACATTGTTTGATTCAACAACCGGCCTCCCAGTCGCGCTGCTGGACGGGAATTGGATTACAGCAGTCAGAACCGCTGCCATTACGCTTTTAGCGGCACAGTACTTGGCGCCGCCGACAAGTCGTCGTATCGGATTAATCGGAGCAGGGGTACAGGCGAGGAGTCATCTGGCCGCATTTCGGGAGCATTTTCCAATCGACGAAGTCAGGGTATTCAGTCGGACGGAACAAAGCGCCAAACAACTCGCCGATCAGATCAATCTGCCGGCCGGTAAGGTCTGTGTTGAGTCAGACCCAACTGAACTTCTAAAAAACTCTGATATTGTGATCTCAACAGTTCCGGCTTCAAAAGGTTTGGTCCCGTTTCTAGACCCAAATCACTTGCCCGTACCTTCATTTGCCGGCATGGTTGATTGTGGACGCTCCTGGTTACTGAATGATCTTCCCACCAGTGACTGGGTGGTGATTGATGACCGAGAGCAAGATCGACACTCTGATGCGCCATTGATTACGCCGAGCCGCGTAAATCAGGATATGCGAGAACTCGTCTTAGGGGGTTATCCCTCTGGAGAGGAGGCTATTCGTCGCTTATTCATCTTCCGGGGTATGGCGATCGGAGATCTTGCCGCTGCGATCCTCGCATATGAAACCTCAGTGTGAATAAAATTTATACTCCCTGCCGTTATGAAAAATATAGCCCACCCGCCTCACTTAACCCGTTGATCATCTCTTTTCATATCGTCAGGTTATCTTGTCCATTGCTTGATAACGGGAATAAGATGCCGGTATGACAGGTCCCGACGACGACAACGACCCCTTGCTATCGGTTGACCCGATAGCGTTCATCCGCGAAGTCGAGAAGATTTGGCAAGCACGGGATGGCGCTATGGCGGCGGCGGGTTATACCGAAGACGCCATTGTCTATTATGGTCAGGGGCAATCACATAGTGGCGAACGTTTGCGGAACTGGCCCGCTCGTTGGTTCGAGTATGCGCGTGACCTATCGATCACCAAGACCTACCGTGGTCATCACGGCAACTGTATCACTGGTACTTGGGTAAGTCGTTACACCCATCCCGAGACCGGTAAGCAAATTCTTGAACGTGGGGCAGAGCTGTTTTATCTTCGCGGAGCAAAAGTTTACGAGCATCANATGTGGCAACACAGCTGGCCTGAAGANGAGGCTCCTGAAGATGNAGGGTTCTCTACGGACTAACNNGNNTTNGGATCGTTTNCGNCGGNNAACTCANGGGANTGCNGGATTCGATTAAAAGGGGTGTGTTAACCACAAAGATGGCNTCACCNCTATTTGCNGCGNAACGTTATAGATTGCGTGCCCATAGCGNCGGAGAAAAATAAATCGATAAAGTGAGATAAATGAAGAATCAAACAATTAATTTTNTTGGATGGATACTTTTTACTGTTTCGGCAGTAGGATTTTGTATCGCGAGTATCGGNAGTTTTTGGTCTATGTTTGGTAGCTGCTTCTTTTTGGCNGGATGCCTNGTNTTTTTNATTCCATTNTTTAAGAAAGAAGAAAACGAATAAAAGAGCAAGGTGGAATTAGTCAAGCGCAAGGCGATCCACTTCCACTGGACGCAATCTCCAGAAAGCCAGTACCGTAAGAAAGTATATAAAGCGACACGGCCGCATTTCGGTGGCAGATGCGTTTAGATTCTATCCTCACACGTCACCATATCCATTGTTCCGCAATGACTATTGCTCTTAAATGCGCATGATGCGTAATACGGTATCAACTCGCTACCGGTTTTGGTTAGGCAGTGCCGCTGCCTTGATATCAGCCGTCGCGTTTTCGTCGAATATCGTACTGTCGAAGTTGGCTTATGACTTTGGCGCAAATCTGCATGCGTTAAATCTAGTGCGAGCTACTGCTCTTTTAGGTTGTCTGCTGGTGGCGGTATGGCTGTCCGGTTCTCAAGTTTCTATAAAACGAAATGAACTGTATCGATGTCTTGCTCTTGGNGTATTGCTGTGTGCCGAGATGTATTTGNTGTTGGCCTCAGTTCTTTTTATTCCAGCCGCTCTGACAATNTTGGTTTTCTATACGTATCCGATAATGATCGCCCTTTGGCCTTGGCGCACGAGACGATATCATTTCTCTTACTTGGGTCTGGGTGTCATGGCACTGGCGTTTATAGGCTTGATCATCACCTTAACTGGGTCAGATAGGCTGTCGGTAGGCTTGGATGGTAGAACCGGAATTGCACTTGCCCTAATGGGTGCGATCTGCATGGCGGCTATATTGCTGCTTAGCGAACGGATTCTAGAAAAACAGCCAGCAAAAATCATGATGNTCTACATGTTGTTGAGTACAACAGCGGTGGTAGGTTTTGTGTCCTTATTTATCNCTGAGTTAACTTGGCCGACGTCCTTTCCGGGGTGGTTGGCTTTGTGTAGCAGTTCTGTCCTGTACGTTATAGCCACACTGTTTTTATTCAAGGCGGTGGATCTGGTTGGGTCCCTGCAGACAGCCATTATCGATAACACCTCGCCCATATGGGCGATAATNCTTGGTGTCATTGTGCTAGAGCAGTGGCTGAGCGCACAGCAGTTGATAGGGGCGAGTGTCACGGTTGCCGCGGTGATGCTACTGCAGTGGATAACGCGACCAAAGACTCAGATCGACAGCATATAAAGCATGATTAAAATCGTGTGTCCGTATAGCGGATCGAGAAAATAACCTTCCAGACTATTATATAAATGTGCGAACCTTTTAGAGAGCAAATGTATGAACAATGGACTTGAAGTANGGCCGTTGACAGGAGCGCTGGGTGCCGAGATCGTCGGCATTAACCTGTCGGAGGGGGTGTCAAACCAGGCGTTCGAGACCATTCATCAAGCATGGCTCGACCACCTCGTGATCTACTTTCGCAACCAGGATCTTACGCCAATCCAGCATCGCGATTTCACGGCGCGGTTTTTTGCGCTGGAAGACCATCCCTATGTGGAGAGCATCGAAAACGTCCCCGAAATTATTGCGATCGTAAAGGAGCCGGGCGAGCACAAGAATTGGGGCGGACCTTGGCATACGGATGTGACGTTCAAGCAGGAACCTTCCATTGGTGCCGCGCTTTATGCTCGAGAGGTTCCTGATTTTGGCGGTGATACTGGCTTCGCCAACATGTATTTGGCCTATGAGACTCTTTCTGAGGGCATGAGGAAAATGTTGGATGGCCTACAAGCGATCCATTCCTCGTATGGATTCGATTATTCGGACGAGTTCAAAGCAATGAAATCCAAGGCCGCAGTCGGTGATATGGCAGTCCACCCCGTGGTGCGGACCCATCCTAAAACCGGGCGCAAGGCGCTGTTCATCAATCGACCATACACCCGGCACTTCGAGGGCATGACAGTCGAGGAGAGCATGCCTTTGCTGAATTTTCTGTTCTCTCACGCCGAAAGGCCGGAGTTCACATGTCGGGTCCATTGGGAGAACAATACACTGGGGCTGTGGGATAACCGTGTGACAATGCATTGCGCGATTGATGATGATTTTCAGGCTCGTAAGGGAGAACCAGGATTCCGTCGTATCGTGCACCGCGCGACCATGGCNGGTGAACGACTGTCATAGAGGAAAGCTTTTTAAGTCAGTAGATAGTCAGTAATGGTCAGGAAATNCCTCAGAAACTACTATATAAGCATGATAAAGATAGTGACCTACAATATAAAAATCGAAACGGCGGATACCGGCAGGGACTTGGGCGACACTCTCCAGTTACTCCTTGTTCCCTGCCATTTTTCTTCTTTTATTTCCTCAGGGATTAAGGGGTGTAGGTAAGGTTCACGCTGTTGCTTGAAGAGGCGCTATTCGGATCTTAGGGCGGAGAATTGGGTTAAGCGGTTGGCATGAATGGGTTAACTGCCCGACATTGACTGCTGACCCCCACTAATTAACTCCAGTTCAAAGTCAGTCAGATCATCACCTTGTCCAANGAANTCCTGATGGGCATAGACCTCATCTGAGGTAATGGTAAAGCCATGTGTCTTGGCAAGAGTTGCNATNCCATCNCCCATNCCTGAACCATTGGTAGTTGGGGTATTGAGTGCGGCTCGTCTTTAGCAGGAACCGAAAATGGCAGAATCACCGCGGTAACGCTGGGTTCGTTCATCCCGGCTAGTGTTTTTCCTTTTGGTTAAATATTTACGAGTACTTTCACGGTCCCATGACGTTCTCTCATCTGAACTGNCGGTTTCCCGCGGAAGNAGACAATATCCGTTGGCATCTCTGCAAAATCCCGAAAAGCGCTCCGGCAGTTGGGCGTTTAAAGTAGCTCAGACTGCTATATGGCTTTTGACTTCGAGTGGGTCAATGTCATGTATCAAGCCTGCGATTTTTACCCGGCCTCGATCTAGTACGTAGACGCGATCGCTCATTGATAATGCAAAATCTAGATATTGCTCAACCAGAAGGATCGCAATTTCTCCCTCGTCGCGTAACGAGACCAGTACTTTTCCGATGTCTTTGATGATTGAGGGCTGGATACCCTCGGTAGGTTCGTCCAAGACTAACAGTTTTGGCCTGGTAACCAATGAGCGGGCGATAGCGAGTTGCTGCTGCTGGCCTCCAGAGAGATCACCTCCTCTGCGAGTGAGCATTGTTTTAAGGACTGGAAATAAGTCAAAAACTTCCGGTGGGATAAAACGAAATTCCCTAGCTAAAGCCGCAAAACCGGTTTCAAGGTTCTCTTGAACTGTGAGTCTCGCAAATATTTCCCGACCCTGAGGTACATATGATATCCCGAGATGAGCTCTTTCAGCCGGCCCGACTTTGGAGATGTCTAACCCGTTCCAGAGAATTTCCCCGTCGTCTGACATCTTACGCCCAACGAGAGCTTTTGCCAGAGAGGTTTTGCCTACACCATTTCTCCCAAGCACGCTGCTAATTTCTCCTAAACGGGCCTCTAAATTGATGCCATAGAGTGCTTGGCTGGCTCCATAGGACAAGTCAAGATTTTTTACGGTTAGCATTACCGACCTAAGTAGACTTCAATCACGTGTGAATCGCCAGAAACGTGAGCGTGACTACCTTCAGCGATAACCGTTCCTTCATGCAGTACGCTTACCCTGCACTCTAAAGCTTCAACAAAGTCCATGTCGTGTTCAACAACNACCACTGTATGACGGCCAGCGAGACTTTTCAGTAGGTCTGCGGTTCTCATCGTCTCCGTATCCGTCATCCCAGCAGCAGGCTCATCAACAAGCAGTAATGTTGGTTTTTGCAAGAGAAGCATGCCAATCTCAAGCCACTGTTTCTGACCATGGGATAAATCTCCAGCCGACTGTTTAATTGATTCGGATAGACCTACACGGGCGCAAGTATTTTCAAGTTCGTCTTGGTTCTCGGAGGACAATTTCACCAGAAGCGAACTTAAAGGGGATCTGTTCCCAACGAAAGCCAGTTCCAGATTCTCTCTTACCGTCAAAGACTCTATTACACTCGGCTTCTGAAACTTTCGTCCCACACCCAGGTTTGCAATCTTTACTTCATCAAGTTTAAGAAGATCATATCTGCCTGAAAGNAAAGCGACACCGGAGCTGGGTCGTGTCTTCCCAGTCACCACATCCATCATTGTTGATTTTCCTGCTCCGTTTGGACCGATGATTGCACGCAACTCGCCTGAATCCAGCGCAATCGATAGCGAGTTTAGCGCTTTGAAGCCGTCAAACGAGACGGATATTGATTCCATATACAGCGCGTTCTTATTTTCCAGAGTCATGGCGATGATTTTCTTCGATAGCGGCTTTTCTGCGGTAATAACCAATGTNAGCTATCTTGCAAAATTCCGACGATGCCTCGTGGCATAAAAATTGTCGACAGTACGAACAAGGACCCTAGGAAATATAGCCACGCATCCGGGTAGGCGCCAGTGAAGTANGTTTTGGCAAGATTCACAACGACTGCCCCAAGCGCCGCTCCATAAAGAGATCCGCGACCGCCAACAGCAACCCAGACAACAATCTCAATTGAATTTAAAGGGCTGAATTCTCCTGGATTAATAATACCGATCTGCGGTACGTAAAGTGCGCCAGCGATTCCTGCCATCGTTGCTGATAAGACAAAAATGAAGAGCTTGTAGCTCTCTACTCGATATCCGAGAAAACGAGCCCTATCCTCACTATCCCTTATCGCAAGTAGCACTCGACCAAACTTAGTTCTCATNGCCCAAGAGGTGAAGATTAGGAAAAAAATCAACGCTAAACCTGACAANATCATTAAAGAAGCTCTCGTACTTTCCGCAGATATTGGATAGCCTAGGATGTCCTTAAAATCTGTTAACCCNTTATTCCCTCCAAAACCCATTTCGTTTCTAAAAAACGCAAGCATCAATGCATAAGTTAGAGCCTGTGTAATGATTGAAAGATAAACTCCTGATACCCTTGAGCGGAAAGCAAACCAGCCAAAAAAGAATGCTAAAAGTCCGGGGACCATGATAACCATTAGTGCTGCGAACCAAGGCTGATCAAAACCAGTCCAGAACCAAGGCAGTTCTGTCCAGTTTAGAAAAACCATGAAGTCTGGAAGTAAAGGATCTCCGTAAACACCTCGATCACCGATTTGTCTCATTAGGTACATACCCATGGCATAGCCGCCCAGCGCAAAAAATGCACCATGTCCAAGGGAGAGAATCCCACAGTATCCCCAGACAGCATCCAGCGCGAGGGCCAAAATAGCGAAACAGAGGTATTTTCCAATCAGGGTGAGATAATAAGAGTCCAATCCAAGGCCGAAGGATTCGGGAAATAAGATATTGTTAATAAAAACATAAAGAACAACTACGATTACAAAAGCGAGTGTTAATTTCCTGAAAAGTTGATCCATTTGACTACTCCTCGACCGAGCGACCACGGAGCGCAAAAAGACCTCGAGGCCGTCGTTGAATAAAGAGAATAATAAAAATAAGGATGACGATTTTGGCTAAAACTGCGCCGATAATTGGCTCAACAATCTTAGTTGCAACCCCAAGCCCAATCGCGGCGATCGCAGTGCCAAATAGGTTGCCTACCCCCCCGAAAACAACCACCATAAATGAGTCGACTATGTAGGCTTGACCTAAATTGGGTCCGACGTTGGTAAGTTGCGAAATAGCTACTCCTGCTATGCCTGCAACCCCTGACCCCAGACCAAAAGCCAACGCATCCATTCGCTGACTTCTTATCCCCATTGAAGCTGCCATTCCACGATTCATTGTTACCGCTCTTAAGCGGACGCCAAAGGACGTCCGGTACATTAGAAGCCACAAGCCTACGATAACTAGAGCGGCAAATATAATTACAAAGACCCGGTTGTAGGTAATGGCGAACGCTGCGTTTACGACGAACGAGCCACTCAGTATTTCTGGTGAGGTTACCGCCTGGTTTAGAGGGCCAAAAATAGATCTGACCATCTGTTGGAGCAGCAGACTTACTCCGACAGTCGCTAATAAAGTTTCAAGAGGTCTGCCATAGAGATGGCGGATTACACTTTTTTCAAGAAGTATTCCAGCAGCTCCAGCGATCATAAATGCGGCCGGAATAGAGACTAAAAGGGCAGTAGCACTATTTCCCGGTATTATTTGCTGAACAACAAAGGTAGTGTAGGCGCCCAACATGATGAACTCGCCATGAGCCATATTTATTACGCCCATGACGCCAAACGTTATCGCTAAACCCACTGCGGCCAGTAAAAGAATAGAGCCCAGGGAGACACCGAAAACGATATTCTGCGCGTGTCCCCAGTACAACAATTTTTTTTCAATGTCTTTTATCGTTCGCTGGCCCAATGCCCTTACATCGCTAGTTAGGTCTTCCCGGAGTAGCAAGCGACTGAGTCCTTCCTTAGCCTCAGAGGATAGATTACCCGTTAGGCGCTTTATGCCTTCAATTTGTTCAGTTGATTTGCTGCTTTCTAGATATACGAGTCCAACCAGAGTTCGAAGGTCCCTCGCAGTTGTTAAATCTGGATTTGCCACCTCTAATCGCAGAAGAGTCTGGAGCAATGAATAATCAGGTTTTCGCTTAAGCTCTGTTATTGCTTTTAAACGCTTCGATGCATCGGGAGAGGTTAATGATCGATATGCAAGCGCCTGTTTAATTTGTCTCCTGAGTTTGTTGTTTACTTTTATTTTCTTCACAGCTTTTCGTTTCACAACATTAATCACTAAACCGCCGATGATCTCTCGTAACTCATATTTTCTCCCTTCTTTAGTGCCTGCTACCAGTCGATTCTCAGCGGGCCAGTAAAACAAATTTCCACCCACCCAGTGCTGGAGGATTTGTTCAGCTTCGTCTGTTGTGTCCTTTGATAAGGTCTCAATCCATTCAGCTTTCTCCTCCCAAGACGATTCGGAAAGTGCGAGTCCTTCCTCGAAGGCAAACGTAGCAGAGCTAAACAGGGCAAGCAGGGCCATGAATAGCAATCTGGAGGGTGGGATCACAATTGCACTCGTGGAGCCAGGCTGAGCCTGGCTCCTTTAGTTAGAGCTCTAGAAATTTTGGCCAGAGCACTGCTGAGTTTCTAAGTTGTAGTTTCCGCAACTGACCGGGGAGGTCCAGTCGGCGATGATCTTTGCTGAGTCAGGAAGGAAGTTAGTCCAGGCATCCCCAATAACTTCCCCCGCGGTAGCCGAGACAATCTCAAACTGCCCGTCTTCTAGGATCTCTCCTATTAGCACGGGTTTTTGAAGATGATGGTTCGTGTGCATCACTGCTGTTCCGCCGGTTAGATTTGGCACTGCGGTCCCGTAGAGAGCAGGTCTTACCGAATCCACATCAGTGGTGCCTGCTTTTTCGACAGCCTTGACCCACATCTCAAAGCCAATGTAGGTTGCTTCCATTGGATCATTAGTGACTCTGCCCTCGTCACCGGTAAATTGGTGCCAGGTTTCAATGAACTCATCGTTGATGTCAGCTTCTGCGCTCATGAAGTAATTCCAAGCTGCCAGATGGCCTACTAAAGGACCTGTATCAAAGCCCGATAACTCCTCTTCGCCGACGGAAAAAGCGATAACTGGAATATCCTCAGCACTTATTCCCTGATTACCAAGTTCCTTATAAAAAGGAACATTTGCGTCTCCATTGATCGTGCTTACTACCGCAGTCTTTTTCCCAGCGGATCCGAATGCTTTTATGTCAGAAACGATTGTCTGCCAATCGCTGTGTCCGAACGGCGTATAGTTGATCATGATGTCTGAATCATCCACACCAAGATCTTTAAGATAGTTTTCGAGAATTTTGTTCGTGGTTCTTGGATAAACATAATCTGTTCCCGCTAATACGAACCTCTCTGCGCCTAATTCTCCTATTAGATAGTCCACAGCAGGTATTGCTTGCTGATTCGGTGCGGCTCCCGTGTAAAAGACATTTTTGCTTGATTCCTCACCTTCATATTGGACCGGGTAAAACAGTAGTCCATTCAGTTCTTCGATGACTGGGAGTACCGACTTCCTCGAAACAGAAGTCCAGCAGCCAAATATCACGTCGACCTGTTCTTTTTCCAGGAGCTCCCTAGTTTTTTCCGCAAATAATGGCCAATTACTCGCAGGATCGACTACGACTGCCTCCAATTGTTTGCCAAGAAGACCACCTGCCTCGTTCTGTTTGTCTATCATCATTAGAACCGTATCTTTCAATGTGGTTTCAGAGATAGCCATCGTTCCAGACAAAGAATGTAATACCCCGACTTTAATGGAATCAGCAGCAGATACAGAATTTAGAGTTAGCAACGAAGTGACTAGCGAGAGCGCAGCAAATCGTTTTTTTATGCTGAGTGTTGAAAGCATTTTTTATTTACCTATGGTTAAGTGTTTGAGATCGTCTCTTACAGAGAAGCAATATTCGTGCCAGAAGTTTCTGATAAGTGCGATGAGATTTTTCAAGTAAAAAAGTCAAAGATCCGATAATTTGTGAAATGAACACGTCCTTCGATGTTCTCTGATGGGGCGGGATCAGAGTAGGGCGCACCTGAACGGAGCAATCAGATGAATTGGATCGAGTCAATTTAGCGTCAGCTTGAAGCTCTTTTAGAACCAAGAACGCGGATAACAATCATTTCGACTGATTTATAAAAATCCCTCACGGACTTTTGGATTCTGTTGGCTTCTCTTATTTCAGCCATCAAATTTTTGGAATCGGATTATGATGGGAGGAATGGGAGAGAAATCATGCCGTAGACAAAAAGCTTGAAAGACGTTTGAAATCATTAGAATCGAAAACTTTGAGTGGCCGCGTCTTTGGCTATACGGTGGAGCAGAAAGAGGGGGGGGGAGAGCGTTGAGGGAGCGTGTAAGAGGTTAGATATACCGACCGAGGTAACCGGGCCTCACGGGGAACGGGTTGAGACTCTGATTATCTGTTTGGAGTGATTCAGTTTTCGGTTACACGCAGTAGTTTTCTTTCCACCGTAGTCGTATTATCTGCGGATGAGTCGCATCCTTATTCTTCTAGGTGCTTTGCTGTTCTCGGTATCGCTACCTACGATTGCCGACTCCGGCCATCCTATGTGATGGGGCAATGGCTGAAAATACAGCAGGTGATAGCGGCGAGTGCCACAATCGCCGTGGTGATGCTACGTTTAGCAGTAATTAAAACCCACCGGTTAGCATAGAGTTCATGGTGATTTTAATTTGATCTTCGGTTCTGATATTGATTCCTCGAATGGATGGAACGCGCAACTCGCAATGAAGTTTCAGAAACGGGAGAGCAAGACTATTCTTGGAGACACGAAGAGACGAGGACCACTGGTTGTTCAAAGACCGTTTTATCCTGAGGGGGGAGGATGCCACGTATACCTGATTCATCCCCCCGGCGGGGTTGTAGCAGGCGATGTACTGCAGATTAGCGCTGATCTGGATCCAAACACTGATGTGCTAATTACCACCCCTGGCGCAACGAAATTCTACCGGAGTGCTGGAGCGATCGCTGTGCAACGACAAATATTTAATGTATCGGACGATGCGTGTCTCGAGTGGCTTCCTCAGGGAAGCATTTATTTTCCTGGCGCTGAAGTTAAATCTACCACGGAGGTATATTTGTCCCCCTCATCAAGATTAGCGATCTGGGATATCCAGTGTTTTGGACGACCGACCGTTGGTGAAAAATTTAATAGTGGTCTCGTTGATTCGAGTCTATCGATATTTCGGGGTGAGACACCAATTTTTATTGACCGCGTCCGAGTGCATGAGCAAAATCGCCTCAGGTCATCTCTTCTAAATTCTAATCCAGTTGTGGCAACTTTTATTATGATCGGAGCAACAGAGAGAGATGTTGAGGTGGCCCGAGGCTTGATTGCCAAATGCGTTGAACGCATCGAGGCCTCGGCTACCTTGATCGACGATGCTTTGGTAATCCGTTATCTAGGAGACTCGACCAATATTGCTCAGGATATCTTTAGTGATATATGGTCTGCTCTCAGACCCTACATTATGAAGAAATCAGAAATGCGCCCGCGCATTTGGGATACCTAAGGAGTTTCGAATGGACCTTTCGCCAAGGGAAAAAGATAAATTATTAATTTTTACCGCAGCTCTTGTGGCTGAACGAAGGAGAGACCGTGGTCTGAAGCTCAACTATCCAGAGTCAATTGCTTTAATAAGCGCAGCGATCATGGAAGGAGCGAGAGATGGGAAAAGCGTCTCTGAATTAATGGATTATGGCCGGTCTATCCTTTCGTCAGCCGATGTTATGGATGGGGTTCAAGAGATGATAAAAGATATCCAAGTTGAAGCCACGTTTCCAGACGGTACAAAGCTTGTTACTGTGCATGAGCCAATTGTGTAAGGAAAAAATATGAAGCCCGGAGAAGTATTACTTGAAGATGGAGACATCTACCTCAACGATAGAAGAGACAGAATATCTGTTTTGGTTGCGAATAATGGGGATCGGCCTATTCAAGTAGGTTCGCACTACCATTTTTATGAGGTCAACTCTGCTCTTGTATTTGATCGTGAAAGAACACTAGGTTTCCGTTTGGATATTCCTGCTGGAACAGCGGTGCGTTTTGAGCCTGGTCAGAAGCGAAACATTGATCTTGTTAACTATGTTGGGCGACGCGTCGTCTTTGGCTTTAATGGTCAGGTTATGGGGGCGTTGGATACATGACAAAGTTATCCAGGCAGGCATACGCCGAAATGTACGGTCCCACGACAGGGGACAGAGTCCGACTTGCAGATACAGAACTATTTGTGCGGGTAGAAGCGGACCAGACAGTTTATGGCGATGAAGTTAAATTTGGTGGCGGGAAAGTTATTCGTGACGGCATGGGTCAGAGTCAAGCTTTATCGATGGATGTCGCGGATGTCCTGATCACCAATGCCCTCATTATTGACTATTGGGGAATCATCAAATCAGATGTCGGGATAAAAAACGGTCGAATTTATGGCATTGGAAAAGCCGGGAATCCGGATATCCAACCCGATGTGGATATCGTTATTGGCCCGGGCACCGAAGTCATTGCGGGCGAAGGGCAAATACTCACCGCCGGAGGTATCGACGCACATATCCATTTCATATGTCCTCAGCAAATCGAAGAGGCAATCATGTCGGGGATGACGACGATGCTAGGTGGCGGGACTGGCCCAGCGACTGGGACGAATGCTACGACTTGTACGCCGGGCCCTTGGAATATCCACCGCATGCTAGAGGCAGCGGAAGACTTTCCGGTAAACGTTGGTTTTCTGGGCAAAGGAAACGCGTCCCAGCCGGATCCGCTCGTTGAACAGGTTGAGGCGGGCGCGATTGGGCTCAAGTTGCATGAGGACTGGGGTACGACCCCTGCAGCCATAGATACCTGTCTTTCAGTAGCAGACAGTCAGGATGTGCAAGTAGCGATTCACACCGATACTCTCAACGAGTCAGGTTTCGTCGAGGATACGTTGGCTGCGATGAAAGACCGGACTATCCATACCTATCACACAGAGGGAGCTGGCGGAGGCCATGCGCCGGACATTATTAAGGCAGCCGGGTTTTCCCACGTATTACCTTCATCGACAAATCCGACGCGACCCTATACGGTGAATACCGTCGATGAGCATTTGGATATGCTTATGGTCTGCCATCACTTGTCTCCTTCGATTCCGGAAGATATCGCTTTTGCCGAATCTAGGATACGTCGTGAAACAATAGCAGCCGAGGATATTCTTCACGATCTAGGCGCCTTTTCTATGATCGCTTCCGATTCCCAAGCAATGGGTAGGGTCGGCGAGGTAATCATGAGAACATGGCAAACCGCCCACAAAATGAAAGTTCAAAGAGGCGCTCTTGCCGGTGATGGCTCAGATGCAGACAATCTTCGTGTGAAGCGATATATTGCAAAATATACGATTAATCCAGCGATTACTCATGGAATTTCCCATGAAGTAGGATCAGTTGAGATTGGTAAGTTGGCAGATCTTGTTCTTTGGCGTCCAGCATTCTTCGGCTCCAAGCCCAGTCTAATAATTAAAGGTGGAATGATAGTGGCAGCTCCGATGGGTGATCCGAATGCATCTATTCCGACGCCTCAGCCGACTCACTATCGATACATGTTTGGCGCTCTTGGATCAGCACGGCATTCAACAAAAATGACTTTTATGTCTAGCTCGGCAATTAGCAAGGGTGTGGCGGAGCAGTTGTCTCTCAAATCAATGATTGGCAAGGTGGCACGGTGTCGGGAGATAAGCAAAGCTGACATGCGACTTAATGATTATCAGCCGATGATCGAAGTAGATCCGCAGACCTACCAGGTACGAGCAGACGGAGACTTGCTGACCTGCGAACCTGCGAAGACGCTGCCCCTGACGCAGCGATATTTCTTGTTTTGATGTGATTAAAATCACTAAACGAGTTAGTCAGGGAAAACCTACTGCCACCCTAGAGTTGCCCTTCGAGATTCGGGTTCGAGCGCGCTTTAAATCGAGGCTAAAAGATGGACGGGAGATAGGCGTGTTTTTGGATCGTGGGCCGATAATCCGTGGCGGAGATCTTCTGCAATCTGAGGACGGAATCTTGGTTCAAGTCCAAGCATCGCTTGAGAAGGTGTCTACTGTGAGACTTGAAGATTCGCATTTGTTGTCGAAGGCTGCATACCATTTAGGCAACCGTCACGTCCCGCTTCAAGTACTGCCTGGTGAATTAAGATATCAGCATGATCATGTTTTGGATCTTATGATGGCGAGCTTAGGTATAAAAACAGTCTGCGAGCAACTTCCCTTCGAGCCAGAACCTGGGGCATACGGAGAGCATGGCGTTGCCCATGGGCACAGTCATTCGCACTGAGCAAATGACGTCAGCACGAAGTCAGTTGCACCTGATGCAATTGATCAGTCCAAACCTTCCTATTGGCGCGTTCACCTACTCTCAGGGGCTTGAATACGCTGTGGAGAGAAGATGGGTGAGAGATTTCGATAGCTTCGAAGATTGGCTAACCGGACTCTTGCAGGAAAACCTAACTTATATAGATATTCCTGTATTGAAAAGAATCTACGAGGCCGTGCAAAAACGGGATAGTGACTCTCTCTTAAAATGGTGCCAATATTTGCTGGCGTCGCGCGAAAGTTCAGAGTTGAGACTGGAAGAGATACAGAGAGCTAAAGCTATGACAAAACTCTTGCGAGATCTGAAACTACAATTTGATCATGAATGGTCGGAGCCTATGCAACTGTGTCAAGCATGCCCGTATGCATTGGCCTGTGTGAGATGGTCTATACCGATCCATCAAGCAATGCTGGGATATGCATGGGGATGGTTAGAGAATCAAGTGGCCGCAGGTATCAAGTTGGTGCCGTTAGGTCAGACAGATGGGCAATGTCTGCAGCTTGCATTGTCCAACAAGATTCCTGGTGAGATAGAAAAGAGTCTCAACCTAAAAGATGAGGACTTGGGTGCCTCTGCAGTATCAATGGCAATAGCAAGTAGTCTTCACGAAACACAATATACGAGACTTTTTAGATCTTAGGTTAACGCATGAATCAGAGCGATACGTTGAGAGTCGGAGTTGGTGGTCCAGTGGGGTCAGGAAAGACGGCACTTTTAGAATTGTTGTGCAAATCTCTCCGAGAGAAATACAGCATTGCGGTGGTAACAAATGACATTTATACGAAAGAGGATGCGAAGATACTCACCAAGGCAGAGGCACTAGCAGAAGACCGGATAGTGGGTGTAGAAACCGGTGGCTGCCCACATACAGCCATTCGCGAAGATGCTTCAATGAACCTCGCGGCCGTCGCGGAATTGCAATGTCGGTTTCCGGATCTCGACATCGTTTTTATTGAAAGTGGTGGCGATAATCTATCTGCAACTTTTAGTCCGGAACTAGCAGATTTGATGATTTACGTGATAGATGTTGCTGAAGGAGAAAAAATACCCCGCAAAGGAGGGCCCGGCATCACTCGCTCAGATTTGCTTGTCATCAATAAAATTGATCTTGCTCCCTACGTCGGAGCCTCACTGAAAGTGATGGAGAAGGATACCCAAAGAATGCGATTGGATCGACCCTATGTTTTTAGTAATTTGAAAAAAGGTACAGGAGTGGCAAGTATCGTTGAATTCATTGAAGACGCTGGAATGTTAGGGAGACGTGGAACCTGAAGTTTCAGCACACTTTGCTTTAACCCAACAGCAATGGCTAAACCAGGCGATCACGTTTAGAAAGATTACGGAGTCCATCCACTCGCTTCTTAAAAAAGCTGTGGGCGTCCCTTGGTAGTCTATTTTTTCTTAGCCCAACCCCAACGATGACGATTCTCATATTTCTAAAATTACTATTACTTTCAAATATGCATGATGTGTAATGCAGAATCCGTGCGCTCCCAGTTCTGGTTGGGGAGCGCTGCTGCTTTGACATCAGCTGTTGCGTTCTCATCCAATGTGGTGCTTTCTAAAACGATTGCCTGTTGGAGGGTGCGTCTATCATATCGCGATCGATTGTATCTACATCGACAGGCACACATGAAAGCAACTGTCTGGAAGTCTTTACGCAACTCTTCGGGGAGACAGATCGGTTCTTTAGACATATACAGAGTAACTAAAACACTACGATATAAGCATGATTAAGATCGTGACCTACGTTCTATATTGGGACGACGCAGATTTTTGACGAACGGGCTGGTATGCCCGTTCCTGATTAAGCGAAAAGACTTTGGTTGCGACTAGGCAGCAATGAAGTTGCGTCCACGTTCTCCCGTCAGCGCGTCATTGAGATATTTTTTAAAAGTGGTTGCTGGTATGCCGTAATCATCGGGGTCTGTGCTGATTTCGAGATTGCATAAGAATTCCTCCAGCTGATCAGCCCCGTTATGTAGATCGTTGCCAAAAATCTCGCGAAGGGTTTCATCGCAAACGGTATCGGATCCAATCGCTCGACGCATCACGAGGGGGAGTGTGAAAGAACAAGCAATGCCGTGCTCTAGGTTGTGGTTCAGCGATACTGGATAAGAAATATTGTGAGCTAGAGCGGTTTTAGTGTTAGAGAACGCAAGCCCGGAAAAAACTGCCGCCTGCAGCATCATCTGTCTAAGTCGTGCGTTCTCAGGATTGTTCATCAGAGATGGCAATGTCTCGATGATGATACGGCTCGCCCGCACGGCGTAGTTGCTTGATATGGGGTTTGCGTTAATGTTCCAGACACTCTCAAGGGCGTGA
>NHDO01000061.1 GCA_002171735.1 Proteobacteria bacterium TMED61
TTCATCCGAAAGACTCATTAGCGGGTCTGCAGCCGAATAAAGTGACGGAGTCTTTTGACTGGCCCAATTTACCGGCGGAGCACTTGCTCCGGATCGCGCAATAGCTCCCGCGGCATCTGTGGCCTGGGTGAGTACAGGAAGCAAAAATTCGTCAGAGTACGCAAATCCTGTCTTTTCACCACTGACCGCCCGAACGCCGACACCCTGATCGGTGCTTCGACTCCCAGACTTCACCGCCCCATCCTCCAAAGACCATCCTTCTTGGCGGGAGTATTGAAAATAAAGATCTGCGTAGTCGATGTCCTGGCNTAAAAGCCGACCCATTAACCGATCAATATCAGAGGATTCCAGACCCGCTGGGGACANNAGNCTATTCGTAGCAAGAGTGATTGCGTCNTTCATATCTTGAATTTTTAGATCCTNGGTTAGTGNTTCGAGGCTAAAAGNCTTNTTTTTTNANNTTTTATTATATGCTCATAAGCGTGGCCGGTCCGTCGACTCANGACCGGNCNGGCGGNGTGATATCTACGAGGGNTGGNCNTNTGAGAANCAGAGGAANGCCTNAGATTCGCCTTGGANCAATCGGCAGCTTAATAGATTTTCCTTATCCGGCAGCTTAATAGATTTTCCTTATCTCGAATAAGGCAAAAGTAAAGATAAGGCCTCCCCAATCAAAAACATAAACTGAGTTTATTGCCAGCAAGAAAACAATGGCTTGTGCTACAAGGCGTCATGATTCAGCATCTCACCATCCNGCTAGAACTNACGAGGAAAGTTTGAGCCATGCTTAGCCATAACCCCTTTGCGGACCTTCTACCCGCAGCGATCATGCAGACCTACGTGGTCCTTATGTTCCTGCTAGTGGTAGGAAGTACGCTTCTCGATNTCATNCATAAGAAAAGNGCCAAGTACTTCTTCCAGGCTGGTCAAAAAGCACAGAAAAGCCAGACTCGAAGCGTTGGGAGTGGCGAGAAAGCCTCGATTGCCGTCAAGACAGCTGTTAACGAAGTGATGCTCTCTGCGGAATTCTGCAACGCCCGTCGCCGTATCGCCCACCTTCTCGGTATGTACGGCTTTGTAATTTTCCTTATCACCACTGTCATCCTTATTTTCTCGTATCCTACCTCGGCGACCGCGGCTCCGGCTGTCGTAACAGGTCTCTGGCATATTGGTGCGCTGATGGTCTGTGTAGGAGGGTACTGGTTCTGGTTTTTCATCAGAGTCGACGTTGCGGCAGAGGGTAACGCCTGGTATCGAATCATGCGCGCGGATCTTTTTATCCTCGCCCTGCTTGCCACCACAACATTCGCGCTGATTTGGTCTTATTTGCAGATCCAGGGCGGTGGCGCCTGGACGACCGTCGCGCTGCTGGCGTTTGTCATATCTAGCACAACGCTCTTTGGCACTGTTCTCTGGTCCAAGTTTGCCCACATGTTCTTCAAGCCCGCGGCGGCTTTTCAAAAGCGTGTACAGGAAGCCGACGGCTCACGCGCTAATCTACCGGAACCGGCAGACAAGCCGGCGCAGTTTGGCCTAGGGATTAAAAGAGAACCCGCACGCCACTACTAATTCATTCTTAATACCAGTTTCATATCGGGTGATCTGGTCGAGGACTTCCCAAGAGTCGTCATCAGACCCCGAAACAAGGAGAAATCAATGCCAACTTTTGTATATATGACCAAGTGTGATGGCTGTGGTCACTGCGTCGACATCTGTCCATCTGACATCATGCATATCGATAAGACCTACCGACGGGCGATGAATATCGAGCCTAATATGTGCTGGGAGTGCTATTCGTGCGTTAAGGCCTGCCCACAGAACGCGATCGACGCCCGCGGCTACGCGGATTTCGCTCCGATGGGACACAGCGTCCGCGTGCTGCGCGAAGAAGAAAAAGGCACGATCTCATGGAAGATCAAGTTCAGAAATGGCGAGGTCAAGGATTTTGTCTCGCCCATCACGACGCAGCCCTGGGGAGAAAAGATTCCGAAACTTGCCGAGCTTGCCGAGCCAACCCAGGAAGAAGTGGATTCACAGCTGCTTTGCTATGAGCCGGACGCTCTTAATATCGAGCGCGGACTTCCCATCATCGACAAGAGTAAATTCAAACAGGGAGTGTATTACTAATGGGCTTCAAGACCGTTTTTGACGAATGCGACATTCTGGTCGTGGGCGGCGGTATGGGCGGCACGGGTGCCGCCTACGAGGCTCGGCACTGGGGCCGCGACATGAGGATCGTCGTGGCGGAAAAAGCCAACATCGACCGCAGCGGTGCAGTGGCGCAGGGTCTTTACGCGATCAACTGCTACATGGGCATGCAGTGGGATGAAAACCAGCCCGAGGATCACGTGCGCTACGCACGCAACGACCTGATGGGCATGGTGCGCGAAGATCTCGCCTACGACATGGCTCGACATGTCGATTCGACAGTGCACAAGTTCGAAGAATGGGGTTTGCCGCTCATGCGCGACCCCGAGAACGGCCGGTATCAGCGGGAAGGCAAATGGCAGATCATGATCCACGGCGAAAGTTATAAGCCAATCGTTGCAGAGGCCGCCAAAAAATCAGCCGACAAGATCTACAACCGGATCATGGTCACGCACCTCCTGATGGACGAGAACAAGGACAACCGTGTTGGTGGCGCCATAGGGTTTAATGTGCGCACCGGTGATCTGCACGTCTTTAAAGCCAAAGCCGTCATCGTGGGCGCAGGTGGCGCCTCCCATATATTCAAGCCACGTTCTGTCGGCGAGGGTATGGGTCGGACTTGGTATGCCCCGTGGAGCAGCGCATCAGCCTATGCACTTCCGATCCTTGCGGGCGCCAAAATGACGCAGATGGAAAACCGCATTGTGCTCTGCCGCTTCAAAGACGGCTATGGGCCGGTCGGTGCCTACTTCCTGCATCTCAAGACCTATACCCAAAATGCCTACGGTGATGAGTACGAGTCCAAGTGGTATGAAAATACCAAGGAACTGGTGGGTGACTATATTGACCATCACCCNACNCCAACGTGCCTTCGCAATCACGCCTTTATTGAGGAAACGAAAGCCGGGCGTGGCCCCATTCATATGGTCACCAAAGAGGCCTTCCAGGATCCGCATAAAGAAACGATAGGCTGGGAAAACTTCCTTGGGATGACNGTGGGTCAGGCCGTGGTCTGGGCATCNCAGGACATNGATCCCAAATATACCAACCCGGAACTNACCACCTCTGAGCCNTATGTCATGGGCTCCCANGCCACATGNTCNGGNGCNTGGGCCAGTGGACCAGAGGATNTNTCTCCCGATGAGTATTACTGGGGTTACAACCGGATGATGACGATCGANGGNCTCTTCGGCGCNGGCGACGCCCTGGGTGGNACGGCACANGCTTTCTCCTCAGGATCCTTTACCGAAGGGCGTCTTGCAGCGAAGGCNGCCGTTCAGTACATCCGAGATCATGCCAAAGATAAGATCGTGATCTCGGACAAACAGATCGAGGATCNCCGAGAAGAGATCTACAGACCGCTTGAGACCTATGAAGTCGGGCGTAACGAGATCGTGGGTGGCACGGTTTCGCCGAGTTACATCCTGCCAATCCAGGGCCTGCAGCGCCTGGAAAAACTTATGGATGAATATGCCGGCGGTATCGGTGTTAATTANATGACCAACGAGCCGCTGTTACTGCGTGGCCTCGAGCTACTCAAGACCNTGCACGAGGNTTTTGAATACCTTGGCGCGGAGGATCTGCACCAGCTCATGCGCGCATGGGANCTCAAACACCGCGCAATCGCTTCAGAGTGCGTTGTTCAGCACACCNTATTCCGCAAGGAAACCCGCTGGCCGGGCTACTACTACCGCGGTGACTTCATGAAACTGGACGACGAGAACTGGCATGCCCTGACGCTCTCGCGTCGAGACCCTGAGTCCGGTGAGTGGGAAATGGAAAAAGCACCGGTTTATCACATCGTTGATTGACCTNTTGTGCTTCGAAAAGGCGGGCCTTTGCGCCCGCCTTTTTTTNGCCCTGANCAAANAATTGGCTGAAGCGCCACTGGCTCCATCCACAAAAAAAGCATCCAGGATCACTTATATTAGTTGTCAGTATGAACACTCAAACAGTTGAATCACCGATCGACCGGTCCGATGAACTTAAGGGCTATGCCAATGAACTGGCTGCGGCACAAAAACGCCTTCAGGCGCCCGCTTCTGATCTTGCCATCCTGCTCAATCTGATCCTTAAGAAATCCATTACTCGTGATCAGATCTGCGACCTCCTCGAAAAATCCTGGACCCATCTTCAGAATCTTCGAGCAGTTCTCGACAGCCTATGCCAAACAGACACCGAAGACGCAACCTTTGCGAAATTGCNCACAGNNGCNAGCAACGCCGNCCGAACTGGTGAATCATTTTCACTTGCCAAAGTCAGGGGGTTTCTGGAGGAAGCGGACAGTCTTTTCTCTGAGACGTCGGGCGACACAACACCCCGGGCCGCGTTGGCCGAAGCGCACGCCCTGCTTTCGCACCTTGAGCGGGAATACGAGAGCGCTGCAGAGCACTACCGGACCGCTGCAACTGTATCTACCGACGACGATCAGCTTCAATGGCGCTACCAAAGTCAGCGCGCCGTAGCCCTTTGCGACCTTGGTCGGGAATCTCTTGACAACGATGCGCTTTTGGCCGCGATAGATCTTTACGAAACCATCGCAGCGGAGCTCACCGACGAAGTCAATGATCCAAAGAGATGGGCGAAAACCCAGGCGGGACTTGGTAACGCACTTGGTATTCTGGGTCAGCGCCAACAGGGGACGCATCAGTTAGAACAGTCGATCGCGAGTTATCGCCAAGCCTTAAAAGCGCAAAGTCCGGAACATTCTGCCGCCGAATGGGCAACAACCCAGAACGGACTTGGTAACGCACTTGGCATCCTGGCACACCGGCAAAAAGATGCAGAAATGCTGGAGCAGTCCCTGCAGGCCTTTGAGCAGGCCCTTGAGGTACGGACCCAGGAGCACTATGCCTGGGAGTGGGCAACAACACAGAATAATCTCGGCTCGATACTACAGGCAATCGGTCAGCAAAAAAAAGACCAGCAACTACTGAAACGTGCCGTCGATGCCTATAAGCAGGTGCTACTGGTGTGGACCCGTGACCAGGCCCCATTACACTGGGCAACCACTTTCAATAACCTGGGGACCGCGCTGCGGCTCCTGGGTGAGAAACGAAAAGGTCCCAGAACCCTGGAACAGTCAGTCGCTGCCTACCAAAACGCCCTGGCAGAGCGTGCTCGTGACTGGGTGCCACAGCAATGGGCCATGACGCAGAACAATCTTGGGACCGCGCTGCAAAAACTGGGGGAACGAAGCGAAAGCGTGCAGCCCTTCAAGGACGCGATTTCAGCCTACCAGAACGCCCTCAAAGAGTGGACCCAAGAAAGCTCTCCAATAACCTGGGCCATGACAGCGGCCAATCTTGCTTTTGCACAAAAAAGCCTTGCGGAACGTCTGGGTGATGCCGGAACAGCGGGGTTGGCACTCAGTCAACTCGAGGCAGTCGCCAAGGTATTTCGGGAGGCGAGTCATGCCCAGTACTACGAGCATGCCACCGAACAGATTGCCAAGACCCGCGAACTGCTGCAAGCGCTGGAGGCAAACTAGTCCTCTGTCGTTTCATCGACCTCGTTGTTTGCGCTCGGCCGATACAGAATAAAACTCACATCGTCGGGTTTTGACGGCAGACCCCTTACCGGGTGATCCATTCGCTGGATCACAGTTTCGACCAGTTTTTGCGCTGACGCAAATAACTCACCCACCCTGATCAACTCGACAATCTCAGAAAGAAAGAGGTTGTCCCACAGGCCATCGGTACCGAGCAGCACCGTATCCCGGGACGCCAACTCGAGGGTGTCCTGTTTCTCCAGCCAAAGTGCCGGGTCGCCCATCATGTTGTTAAGCAGATGACGCTGTGGGTGAAAAAGTGCCTCTTTTTCGTTCAACCCGTTGGCTTCCTTGATGCCCACCGGCGAGTGAGCTTGCGTCTTGAGTTTGATCCGTCCGCGCTGACCCACCACCAACGTCGTTGAATCTCCAGCATGGCAGTTGCTCAGAGTGCTATCGGCTATCTCAGTAACACTGACCGTAGTTGCTGCATTCGGTAGCTGCACCAGCAATGTCTGATTGGCAGTCTGGAGACGACTTTCGAGNGACGTCTCNTTGCTTGGGCTTGCCTTGGCAAGCAGGTCGATAACCANCGTCGCGGCCTCGAGACCCCTGGGGAGCCCNCCNACACCATCNGCAANCGCNAGACAGATCTGCCCATCAGCGCCCTCAACAACACCCAGCGCATCCTCGTTGGCACCGCACTNCCCGNCATGNGGGCGGCTGAANACCACTGCCTGTCCNGAATCCAAANCAANCGACTGNGGCTCGACCAGGTCCTGGCCGCAAAGCACCGCCGGGGCATTCAGCGCTACTGGAGCAGTCATGGGCGGGCGCTCTACTGCCACTCCATCGTTTCAAGATGCTGGCACAGCTGTCCCGCGCTTCGAAACTCCCGTGCGATCAAAGAGCGTTTCAGGCCTTTGCAGATNTCCTTGACCTCCTGTGGTTGGCGGCTGTACCAACGCGCCCCACCTAGCGCATCATAAAAGATCCGGATCAGATCAAACACATCGTGCTGGATGTTCTCAGCATTTGGGGCACCCCAACTGAACATGTCGAGCAACTTGAGATCAAACCCTAAACCATGGCGCAGCACGATCACATTATCCGTGTGCAGATCACCATGGTATTCGCCCACGTTGTGAATCGCCTCGATCCCNAGNGCGAGCGCGTGCAGCAGNTGCACACCCTGAAATGGATTCACCCGNCGGCNTGACTGGCGTTTTAGAAAATCCGAGAGCANCTCGCCCTCGACAAATTCCGAGACCAGAAACGAAACGGGCATTCCATTGAAATCAAANGTGTCCCGCGTNTGGTACTGAATGACCACCGGNCAATGACGCAGCTTGTGAAGCTTCCGCGCATAAAAACGAAGCGCCCGGTTGCCAGGATTTCGGCGCGGGAAAAAAATTTTTACGGTGCGATCAATTCTTGTGCCAATCTCGCGCACCAGATAGACCTCGCCCTCCCATCCGGACCCGAGCCGCGAAACCACCTCGTATTTGCCGGCGAGATGACTGCCCGGAACCAGTCCAAAGCTGATCACACGTGGCGGCTTTGCTTTCAAAAAGAGGGCCTCACAACCATTAGCCCAACACCCGTTTCATCATCTTGTGATCGATACCGGCATCCAGAAAAACATCGCCATAAGTTTGAAAGNCCGCTCCCTCATAGAANGGAATAGCCGAAAGCTGAGCGCCCAAACTGACCTGCGGCAGATTCATCCGCAATGCCTCTTCCACCAGTGCATCCAGCAAGGCCCGGCCGATCCCCTGGCGTCGCAACGGCTGAGATACGGCCATCCGCCCAATTTTGCCTGATTCAAGCATCCGACCGGTTCCAACNATCTCNCCGTCATCTGCAAACGCAGCGGCGTGNCGGGCGCCAGCATCTTCACCATCGAGTTCCAACTCGAGAGGGACGCCCTGCTCCTCAACAAACACCACATGTCGAAGTGATGAAAGCGCCTCGCTGCAATGTGNCCAGTCCACGATGCGGACCTCAAAACTTATCAAGGGCTTTCACTCCCTGAGTAATTTCAACTCCGGGGCGNATCGTCGTCAGTCCCCAGTTCCTCAAACTCGGCGATGCCGTCATCCAACTCNCGCTCNAGATCGGTATCNCCGCCCTCCGACTCCACTTCAGCATCTTTAGACCGTGGCTTGATGGATCGNGANAAATATAGACCCGCCTCAAACAACAGCCAGACGGGAACNGCCAGCATAGTCTGCGAGAGAATGTCCGGAGGGGTCATCACCATNCCGACAACAAATGCGCCAACGATGATGTAAGGCCGCTTGGTCGCCAAAGATTCGGGGGTCGCCATACCCATCCGCACCATCAGCACGGTGGCGACCGGCACCTCAAAAGCCAATCCAAAAGCAAAAAANAGTTTCAGCACAAAACTGAGATANGCGTTGATATCGGTCATGACCAAAACCCCTTCNGGNGCCGTGCTGGTAAAGAACGCGAAGATCAGCGGGAACACCGCAAAGTAGGCAAAAAGTATACCCAGATAAAACAGCAGGCTGCTCGAGACCANTAGTGGGACCGTGAGGCGTTTTTCATGCTCGTANAGGCCTGGGGCAACAAAGGCCCAGAGCTGATACANCAGGTAGGGCATCGCGANGGCCGTCGCAAANGCAAAAGCAAACTTGAACGGCACGAAGAACGGNCCGTGCGGCTCNGTTGAGATCATCGAGTTNCCTTCNGGCAGGGAGGCCATCAANGGCTGNGCCAGATACTCGTACAGCGTGTTCGCGAAAGGAGCNGCCATGATAAAGAGCACCAGNACGGCACCGCCAGCACGCATCAGCCGGTCGCGNAACTCGAGCAGGTGCGACATNAAGGTCGTGCCCTGCATTGGTGTAGGGTTAGGGGATGGAGTCACNGATCTTTACTGGTCAACCAGCGTCAGTCTTTTCGCTTGCGCCTTCGCGAAGCGTCTTGGCAGACTCGTTAATCGAGTCGACAACATCAGTCATGGCATCGTCGTCTTTGATGGACTCCGTCGCTCTATTGAGATCTTCACTGACATCGTCTTTGATGCTATTCACTTCTTCGCCCAGTTTGCGCATGTCAGCCAGTTCACTTTCACGNATNTCGCGGTCAATATCTGACTTCACATCTGAGACCATCCGTCGNGCGCGACCGACCCACATACCCGCCGTACGCGCGGCACGCGGCAGACGCTCCGGCCCCAGTACCACCAGGGCGATCGAAGCGATGATTACAATTTCAAGAAAGCCAATGTCGAACATGGCGCTACCCTTGGGGTAGATCAGACTTTGGCGTTTTCTTTATCCGAANCCGCGTCTTCGGCAGATTCGGCAAGACTCTCCTGGCTGGTTTCAGCCTCGGCCTCAGTCTCTTTTGACTCNTCTGCGTTTGCACCATCTTTCATCGTNCTGCGAAAGCCCTTTACCGCNCCTCCAAGATCAGTACCGAGATTGCGTAATTTTTTGGTGCCAAAAAGCAGCAGNACAATCACCAGAACGATNAGTAACTGCCAGATACTGATGCCGCCCAATCCCATAACTCTTCTCCTGTCCTACCTGATGTNGTCGTTTCCTGCGCACCCGGGAAGGGCGTTATACAGGTCATTGCGGTTTCACCCGACTGGGCTACCGCTATTTGTTNCCTACATGATAACCGCTTTAAAAAAATGTGGGAAGTATCTGATTTTACTAATGACAGTCCGAATAACGGCTCACAGCCGATTCGGGCGATTTCTCAGAGGAGATTTNCATTCAANGGCCTGTGAAGNATCANACCNAACCTACACGATAAATAATCTGTTTCCTAAGTCTCCNACCCTAGTTCGCAACTGAGGCCCAAATACTTTGGTATAGCGACTACCGGCGGGGCAGTTCGAAATCCGGAGGGACTGCTCTCGATTGGAAAGCGTGCAAGCCCGTACCGCTGAGTGTTGATTTATCTCAATTCCGAATAAATCTCACTAGCCGGCAGAGCTCTCCCTAATACTTTCTGCAATCGCAATCACGGCAATGTGATCCCGCTCACAAAAGGAGCAAACAACGGGTGGAAAGTGTCGGCGATCACATACAACTACCTTGGGGTCTGGCTCAATGCGGTTTCAACATCACTTGAAACAACGGAGACGACAATGAGCAAGCAGAACCAACAATCACTTATGAAAACTGTGACCGCAACAGTAGCACTCTTGGCCGGACTTGCCGGTGCGGGATCGGTTACCGCAGACACCCGACAACAGCTCCTCCGATGCGATGACACCAACCTGGAGGATGGTCCGTACGGTCAGTACTACGGTATGGACTTTTATGGGACCGATGAAATTTGCGGCGGAGACACACTGGATAAAGGCTCTATCGGCGTCTTAGCAAATCGTTTCATCCGCGTACGTCTGGACAACGCCAATACTGATCCGTTTGTCCTTTACGAGGTCTACTATGTATCGATTGCAGATGACCCGGCCACTGACAAGACCATGGTTGGAAACCTCATGACAGACTGTAACGGCGATGCCAAAGGCATGCTGAAGGATATGACTCGACCCGTCGACATATTCCTTGGCTCTCCGGTGAACATAAAGATGCGTGTGGGAGACGAAAACGCAGGTTTCTTCTTCTTCTATAGCCGTGGGCCTTACGGATGGACAGATGACGGCTCGTGCCGACCCACGACATTTAACACCAGCGACGGGACTCGCCATGGTACGTTCAATAATCCGCCTCTTTGGGAGGGTGACCCGGGGTTTGATCTAATTCAGTTTGTCTCAGGTTACGCCACCAAGTGATCGTGGCCCTGCCCACACTAGGATAAGAGCCTGCATCAACAGGCTCTTTTTTTAGCGTGCTTTCAACTAGAAAAGTCACTGCCTAATCATTGAACCGCGTGGACTCTCGGTGAGTGCGAATCAGAAACCCGACGGATGTCAGCGCCACACTGCAGAAGTTTCTCCTCAATGCAGTCATAACCCCGTTCAATGTGATAAATCCGGTCAATTTCCGTCT
>NHDO01000062.1 GCA_002171735.1 Proteobacteria bacterium TMED61
CGTACACCCAGTTCAGTGAAGGTGGCTGGACGGGCCTGGTCCTTGATCCGCAATACGGTGGCCAAGGGTTGCCGCAAACTCTGGCCTGTGCGGTACAGGAGATGTGGGATGGCGCCAATATGGCGTTTGGCCTATGTCCTATGCTTTCCCAGACCGCTGCCGAAGCCATTTTTCTTAAGGGCAGTGAGGAGCAGAAAGCCCAGTATCTTCCGGCGATGGTATCAGGCAGGTGGACCGGCACAATGAATCTTACGGAACCTCAGGCAGGGTCTGACCTGGCGGCAGTGCGCACCCGTGCGGTGCCCTGTGATGAAGGCCATTACCTGCTGAGCGGGCAGAAGATATACATAACCTACGGGGAGCACGATCTTTCAGAGAACATCATCCACTTGGTACTGGCCCGCACGCCCGACGCGCCTGAGGGTGTTAAGGGTATCTCGCTTTTCATTGTGCCCAAATACATTTTGAATGCAAAAGGCGAGCCCGGTGAGCGCAATGACGTGCAGTGCGTTTCGCTAGAACACAAGCTCGGCATTCATGGCAGCCCCACTGCGGTTCTGTCTTACGGGGATGAGGGGGGTGCCGTGGGTTATCTCGTGGGAGAGGAAAACCGCGGTCTGGAATACATGTTCATTATGATGAACCGGGCCCGGCACGCGGTCGGGATTGAAAGTTACGCGATTGCCGAGCGCGCCTATCAGCGCGCGCTGAACTTTGCCCGCGACCGGGTCCAGGGCCGAGCCGTCGGTGAGGTCAGCACTGAGCGCAAGGCGATTGCNCGACATCCTGATGTGCAGCGAATGCTGCTCAGCATGCGAAGCCGCATTGAGGCGATGCGGGCGCTTTCGCTTTTCGCCGCGGCGGCTGCAGATCGCGCGAGCCATCATCCGGATGCTGACGAGCGGGCCCTTGGCCAGCGCCGTGTAGAAGTTCTGACGCCGGTCGTTAAGGGCTGGAGTTCCGAGGTGGGNAATGAGATCACGGGACTGGGCCTTCAGGTGCACGGCGGTATGGGATTCATTGAAGAGACGGGCGCTGCCCAGCATTATCGTGATGCGCGGATCACCACTATCTATGAAGGGACCACNGGAATCCAGGCGGCGGATCTGGTTGGTCGCAAGTTGCTGCGTGATGGGGGTGGCATGGTTAATGAAATTATTGATTTGATGCGGGCNGATCTTTCTGCCGTAGCGGATAGCCCGGGGGAAGCGTCCCAAGAAGTGGGCATTGCCGCGCTGAGTCTTGTCGAAAGTCTCTCAAATGCCACCGCGACTATTCTGGAAAGTGCCACTCGGGATCCGAGAAGTCCATTTCATAAGTCTTTCGACTATCTTATGTTGTTCGGAGTAACGGCGGGTGGATGGCAGATGGCCCGTGCGGCNANAGCAGCCCAGGAAATGCTGGACGCTGGCGACGGGAATTCTGACTTTTGCCAGGCCAAGATCCTGAGCTGTCTTTACTATGCACGCCAGGTTCTCCCACAGGGTCGTGCACATGCAGAGGCAATCCAGGCGCAGGATCTACCGGCGGAAGCGCTCGATCAATGGGTAGCCTGACCTCACGCGAGTTTTAATCCGTTGGCAACGGGCCGCTCTGGCTTCGCCAAGACCACCGACCCGTCTTCTTGTGGAAAGCCCGTGANGAGGCATTGGGACCGGACAGGTCCGATCTGCTTCGGCGGAAAATTCACNACTGCTATTACCTGAACNCCCACGAGACTCTCCGGTTCGTANAAATCAGTAATTTGCGCACTGGATTTGCGCACCCCGATCTCAGGGCCGAAATCAACATGCANGATATAGGCGGGTCGNCGCGCCTCCTTGAACACCTCTGCAGACACGATAGTCCCGACCCGGAGGTCGACTCGCTCAAAATCATCCCAGGCAATGGTTTCCATGGCGTTTCCTTGAAAGGGGTGTAAATCAGTCNGTGGCGCCGTCGCCAAGATTGAGCGCGCGGCGGATGGGTCGATAGTCTGCCGGCATCTCGGGAGGATCGCCGGCAATGCCGTGAGCCCGCAGCCAGTCGGCAAGAGGCCGGAGCAGCGGCTCATCAAGATGCATTTGCAACAGATTCAGAACGCGGGGAATATGGGCGAGGTAGTTCGGTTTGTTATCCCGAAGAGCGAGCCGACTGAATATGCCNGCAACTTTACAGTGCCGCTGTGCAGCAAGTATTCGGTACCAGAGTTTGAAGTTCTCCATTTCCAGAAGAGGCATNGCCTGGAAATACCGCTGTTGCATCTGTTCGGCAAGCGATGGTGGAAGATTCCGACGTGCGTCTTCCAGGAGCGACATNAGATCGTAGGCCATCGGTCCGATCAGTGCGTCCTGAAAATCCAGAAGGCCTACTGTGTGAGGTGCCGTNGCTGCCGNGAGGNGTATCAGGTTGTCGACGTGAAAGTCNCGCAGCACCAGCGAGATGGCTGGCGTGGGCAGTGAAGCGAAGACTTGCTCCCAGATTTGTCGGTAACGATTCCGGTCTTCAGCGGCAATGGGTTTACCAAAGATCAGCGGCAGGAACCAGTCGGGCAGAAGAATGGCTTCCGCCATAAGGGCATCGAGGTCATAAGGCTTTAGTGTGTCAAGNAAAGCATTGGGCTGTCGGTGAAGATGTGTCAGAAGATCTATTGCCTGCGCATAGAGTTCATCAGGCGCCATTCCTGCATCCAGGAGCCGGGTAAAGGTCTGATCTCCAAAGTCCTCAATGAGTGCAAATCCGTGGGTTACGTCGGAGCACAGGACGGCCGGTGGCCGCAGTCCAAGATCANTAAGATGTTTGCCGACATCAAGCCATGCTNTGAGATTTTCAGTCTGGGGAGGGGCATCCATCAGTAGCCAACCGTGTTCACCGTCATCGAGTCGGAAATACCGACGGAACGAGGCGTCCTGCTGCATCGGGACGAGGCGGCTGTCAGTAAAATCCGCNTCAGACAAAAAAGCCCGTCGCTGGGCGTCTCGCGCAGGGAACGAATTCATCAGGGATCAGGCTTGGACGGTCAGTAATGGGTGGGATCAGAAGATACCATGCAGNCACCAGTTACCGCTGTCGAGATCACGGAATACCCACGTCTTTAAAGCACCGGTCCTGGCATGGTAGTAATCACGGCGGATGGACTGGTTGTCCCACCAGCCGCTGCAAATACGTTCGCGCTGACGNTGCAGGAGGAGTGTCTGATCTCCCAGAACGAGTTGTCCCTGTGATACCCGTACAGAGTGGGGCGTTTCCAGCAGCCAGAGTGGTCGCTGTGCGCCATGCGATAAAGCGCTGGTTTCTCCGACTTTGCAGTGGCCCCAGGCTTTTTCAGGTCGGTGATCCGTTTGTATGCAAAGGCCCTGCACAGCGTGTCGCCCGAGCCGGTTCTGCAGGCGCTCAACCAGAGACACTCCATGTTCTGTTGCTTTGGGCAGAATCGAAAATATATCTTCGCTGGATGAAGGCAGCGGCGCAAAACGGTTGGCTTTCAGCCCAAGATGAGTAATGACATCTTTCGTCTTAAATTTTTCAAACGCTAGCCGGGAGAGTTTCATGAGGCGGATAGCGTCTCGGTGTGGATGCGTCAGGTATACCGGAATTCGATGTGACAGATCAGACTCATTGACAAGATGCCATTCGAGTTGCTCCGCCAGAATATGATGCCGGATCAGGTGAGTCTGTAGTTTTCCCAGCAAGACTTCCATAAAAGGCACAAGCTGCTCGGTATGGGTAATGCCGGCATCAAACACGATCCTCTGACGGAACGTGGGCAGTGGTGTGATTGTGTTCTGCGGATCGGGCTGGCGCCCCAGCAGTTTATCCAACCGTTGCACAAGATCNGGACCCAGCCGCCGGGCTAGTCCGTCTCTGGGCAGGCGCAGCAGATCACCCAGTGTATTAACACCAAAACGGTTCAGTGCGCGTTGTCTTTTGGCATCGGTGACCAGCGCTTGTGCTGGCAGTTCACGTATGGCGGAGTGGATATGCTCTTTGGCAGTTATACATAGTGATTTTCCGCTGCGCGCGCACAGTATTGCGCTGGCGGGTGTGGGCATTACACTGACGCAAGGGAATAGNGCCTCGGAAGTAATCCACGACCGGATTTGTTCGAGAAGTTGTGTAACACCGCCAAAAAGACGTGTACTGCCGGCAATGTTCAGCAGCAGACTATCTTCAATAATNCTGACAGCAGGTGTCCAGTTGTTCGCCAGTGCGGCAAGGTGCTGGAGGCGGTCGCTCTCGGCTGATATATCCCGGGGNATGGCATGTAATGCAGGGTTTAGGGTCTGCGCTGCAGTAAGTGTCATCCCTACCTGTATGCCATTCCTTTGGGCCGAGTGGTTTAGCGTGACAACTTTANGCATCTGACCCTGCTGNGTATAAACAGCCNTCGGNTGTTGTTGTTTCGCTTGACCGAGCGCTTCCAGCGGTAAAAAAGGAAAAGAGATAGCAAGCCAGAGATGATCCCGAACCGTTGACGGTAGCGCATCGGGAAGTATTGCTGCCGGCACTTTCGCCAGATCAGATTTACTGCGACCGAGCGCTATCAAAGTGGAACGGCTTTTTAGGTTTTGATGGGCCCAGGTCATTTGCATGGCCCTTCTTTTGTCCTGACTGCTGTCGTGGACTGGCAGGAGGGGTGTTTTACTGTCAGATTTTGGTGCAATGGGCCGCCGCGGCANTTGATCAGGTCGATACGCAAGCCATCGTCAGTATTTCGACAGTGCANTTTTAGGGTAGCCATGCTGTGGGTATGCAGTGCGTTTTCATTCTGAAANCAGATGCCCAAACCACCTCCATGNTCAGCAGCAAGTTGNAGTCGCCGTGTGGCGGACTGGTGCAGCTTGCCGGGCCAGCACAGCACAGCGCTGCATGCCCGTGAGCGCAATGCCTGTTCTGCCGACCATAGGATGTCTGANCGGTCTGCTGCGGTAATCATCAGGATTTTTGACAGGTCCAAGCCGTTCTGACTTAAGCCGGGCGGGTAAGGTATGGCCGGCGGTGTAATCCAGATTTGCCAGGGCCGTGCAGACATAATTTTGCCAAGGGCTGGCATCAGCAGCCATAGCGGACTGTAGGTGATATTTTCCACCAGGATTTCAGTCAGGGCATGCTGAGGCCATCCGCCGCCAGGCAGATGCTGGTCAAGGACGGAGAAACCGGTTGCGACAGTATCCCCTGATCGGGTTGCTTTTTTGCCGCGCCAGATATCCCGCCGTTTCAGGCAGGATTCCAGGTTCACGGCAGGGAATCGTTTCGTATCACGCCTACGCCAATCCCCTCAATGGCCAGGGGCTGTTGGCGCAGGTCAATTCGNACAGGATCAAAGTCGGGATTTCTGGGAAGCAGGGTAACGATATTTCCCCGNCGTCGGAATTCTTTGACCGTTACTTCGTCTTCCAGCCGGGCTACGACAATCTGCCCATTGGTAGCNTCCCGNGCGCGGTGCACGGCCAGCAGATCACGGTTGAGAATACCAGCATCCCGCATACTCATGCCGCGCACTCTCAGCAGATAGTGGGCCCGGGGATGGAACAGTCTGGGCGGCAGGGGGTAATGATCTTCGATGTGTTCAGTTGCCAGAATCGGGTTTCCGGCGGCCACTTCGCCAATAACAGGCACCCCAGAGGGCGCCAGTAACCGTATGCCCCGGGATGCTCCAGATTGAAGTTCTATAGCACCTTTACGTGCCAGTGCTCGCAGATGCTCTTCAGCCGCGTTGGCTGAACGAAAGCCTAACTGTTTGGCAATTTCAGCGCGGGTTGGGGGCATGCCAGTGTTGTCGACAAAGTTCTGGATGCACTCAAGTACNTGTAACTGCCGTGCGGTTAGGGGCCTGTTCATGAGGAGTTCTGAAGCTGGAGAGAATTCGGGCAGATTTTCTAATACTGTTTATATATACAGTTATTTACAGGTCTTGTCTAGCCTCGCTGGTTTTGGTTTGGTTGCTGGGTTGACCAGCGACTGCTTCAGAAAAACAGCTGTAGGGACAGAACGATGAAATCGCTGTCTTCGAGGTAGGAGAGAGCGTTGCCTGAATCCACATCGACGAAGGTCTGTGCTTCCAGTGTGATCCGGGCGTCATCCAGGATTCGCCGGCTTGCTTCCACCCGGAAACTGTTACTGCCGTCGTCAAGATCAGAGAAGACGCCTGCCAGGAACTCCGANCTCTGGGTGTCGCTGAACGANGCCCTCAGACCGGCAAAAAGGTCATTCTGCATGGGGACGGTAGCGCGGTCTTCACGACTGTCGCCGTGCCATTCNGCCAGCAGCCCGAGATCAAAAAGCGTATCCGCCAACCCGTAAATTGTGTACTCCGCTCCACCAATNATTGCCGTGAAGTCGTCGGTGACGGTGTCTGACTCAAAGGCCCGATGGATGGCTTCCAGCTTCCAGAGCCAACTATCCAGAGTCAGTTGAAGATCCAGGCCCGCCTGGTGAATCAGAGGGTATCGNGGTCGATAGGCGCCAGTGGNCTCAGGAATNAATTCCGGATCACGCGAGGTGCCGCTNAACCATGAGAGTCCGTAGTCGGCAATACCCTGATATCCCGAAAGTCGCAGCGCAAANTCCANGTGTTGNGCTTCATTGTNGGCNCCGTAGAGCGGTTTTTCGTCACTTATAGNAAAAGGCAGTGCNANCGGCTGATCTGGCGGCAGAAANTCACGNTCACGGAANCNGGGNAGTACNTACANGTCCACACTANTCTGGTNAAANAGNCGGCTGATCCTGATCATCGCCTGACCGAGTTTGTCCTCGCCGTCGAAGCCCTCCAGTTGATCTGTCTGGTTAATGATATCCACCAGATGTCCAGATTCGGTAACGCCCCAGAANACACGNCTGATGCCCGCNATCCCCTCCCAGTTATCCTGGGTATACAGCAGNTTNAACTCCCGAATGTCGACGTGACTCATTTCTCCGCCAGTGGATGCGACCCGGCCGTAGGGGAGGAAAGTGCCGATCAGATGGTCGGAATCAAAATCACTNCCGAACTCTGCCTCGATGCTGGTGAAAAACTGCTCTCGATTATCGNCAGAGCCTGCGGAGAGGCCCGGAAAGAACTGNCCCTGAANTGAAAGTTCAAACTGCTTGCTGACATCCGCGGGAGTAGGTGACGCGAAANCAGAGGCGAACAGCNCTACGGCCAGAAGCCATAGATGCCGGAGTCCTCNGCATGNCCAGATCACAGTAGTCGTTTCAGAGCGTTTTTGTTGAAGTCGCCACTCTTTAGAGGGGTTTCAAAATCGTAATTGAACCACAGTAAGGTCGTACTTTTTCCGGTCTGATGATTGGTCATTTCCATCCTGTCTGCACGCCAGAATCCACCGGGGTACTCCTGATAGTCTGAAAAATTCAGCGTCTTGAGTAGTTCATCTTTTCGGTCAAAGTACTCGATCTTGATGGATCGGAATTCGGTCTGATCCAGCCAGACGATCTGTCGGGTGTAGCCTGAGTTGTCGTACAGGGGGATACGTTCGATCACGTAGCACTGGTAGTCATCGCAAGCCTCGTCCCGGAGATAACGGTACTGATATTTGTCGAGTTCCTGGGAACTGAGATCTTCAAATGCGAATTCACTGCCCATAAAAGGGCCTGAACGATTGCGTGAAGATATTCTCTTCACTCGTTTGATTGCGGGTAGGTAGAGCCATTGATCATCTGGCTCCAGGCCATGCGAGAAAGTCAGCATGGCGGTGCCGCGGACATCCCGAGGCTCTTGAAAGAGCGAAAGCGTCTTATCCCCGTCGTCCTCCACCTCTAACTGACGGGTGCTGATTTTGCGTCGACTTTCCTTGCCCGCGCGGTTTCGCAGAATCATTTCCATATCCGAACTTTGAAATTGCCAGCCGCTGTCCCGCTTGTCTGCCTGGGTCGCAATCTCAAGGCCGCGGGCGTTGGCGTCGGACGTCTCGGCCTGCAACGTGGGTGGTATCAGCAAAGCAATAACAGTGAGCAAAACACCTGTGCACTTCATAAGGCGACTCCAGTAGTCTGTGGGAACATGAGATGGGTCAGGAACTCTGGGCGAGAGGGTTTCGCTCGGTATTACTGCTCCGCTCGGGCCAAAGCCAGCGGTCAAATCGGATCAGCAGAGTTGGCAGCAGGAGGAAGTCGACCACAAGAGCCAGCACAACCACTACCGCCACGAGCAAACCCATTTCAGCGTTTACCGAGAACGCAGAGGTCGAAATCACAAGAAATCCTGCTGCGAGTGCCAGCGTGGTAGTCCAGAGCGCTACTCCCACCGTGGCAAAAGAATACCGAACCGCCGCGGTAGCGTCCAGGCCCTGATCACGCCGGGCGCGCAGATACTTGGTCATAAAGTGGATGGTGTCATCAACCACGATACCCAACGTCATCGCCGCAACCACAGAGAGGCCAAGCCCCACTTCCCCATCTATCAGTGCCCAGAGGCCGAAGGCCATCGCAGCCGGGGCGAGATTAGGAATCAGCGTCAGCAGCCCAAACCGCCAGCTGCGCAAGGCCGCGATCATCAAAAGGGAGATCGCGATCAGCGCAAAGGTAGTGCCCCCAAGCATGCTGACGATGTTTCGCATACCAATGTGGGAGAACATGATGGGTGGACTGGCTGCTGTAGTCAACAGCGCAGGGGTATTCTCTTGCATCCAGTCGTAACTGCGTTGTTCGAACGCCAGGGTCTGTGCGGTTGATAATGTTTCCAGGGTGGCGCTTAAGCGGGTGCGTTGTTTCTCGACGTCAATCTGGTTGTTGAGGTCCAGTCCGTAAGGCAGTGACATCTCGTACAGCAGCAGGTATTGCGCAGCCATGTCTCGTTGTTCTGGCAGCCGATACCAATTAGGGTCATCACCGTGCATGCTGCGGTTGACGCGTTTGAAAACATCCGTAAGGGTGTTGACATGGATGACCTCAGGTTGCTCGCTCAGCCAGTTGGAAAACTGCTCAACCTGGGCAAGGTAGGCTGGTTCAGAGACGCCACCGGATTCGCCGGAGTCCAGTGCGTAATCGATAAAGTACATCCCCGTCAGATTCTCGACCACGAAGTCGGTGTGTGGGCGAAACTCTATTCTTTCGTCAAAGTAGTGGACGAACACATCGTTGAGTTCATTCCGGGGAATCATCAGAACCAGGGCCACGATCACAAGGCTTACGGTCGGCATGAGGATCCGGCGATGCTCAATGACCCAGTCGCCAAGGCGGGTCATCATCTGCGTGATCAGGCTGCGTCCGTGGCGGGGCTTTGCCGGTAACAGGGTCACTAGCGCGGGCAGCAAGGTCGTCGAAAACAGCCAGGCGAACATGACCCCAACGGCTGAGATGTTGCCAAGATCATGAAAGGGTGGCGAATCACTGAAGTTGAGTGACAGAAAGCCGATAGCGGTCGTGACTGAGGTCAGCAGTACCGGGCTGAAGTTGATCCGGATGCTCTGGGCCATTGCCTCCTGTTTGCCCAGACCGTCGCGAACCTTCTGTAGCCAGTTCGAGAGGATGTGTACGCAGTCGGCCACAGCCAGGGTCAGAATAATCGTGGGGGCAGACATCGAAGGCGGCGTCAGGCGAATGCCTATCCATCCAGCGGTTCCCATGGCCGCAATAACGGACAGGATGATTACGATAAAGCTGCCGAGCGTACCGGTGAGTCCGCGTAACTGCAGGAAGACCATCAGCAGGATGATGGCAAGGGCCGCCGGGATCAGTTGTGTGGTATCGCTTATGGCGGCCTCCTGAAACGCCTGGTTCATCATGACAATCCCTGTCAGATAAACGTCGAGCTCAGGATAGGTGGACTCGACGTAGTCCCGTAGCTCGCGTACAGCAGCCGCTACTTTCGGGTTTTCAGTTGCTTCATCAATTCCCGGAAGTTCTACCGTGATATTGATGGCAGTGATACGGGCATCCGACGAGATCAACCGGCTGATAAGCGCCGGCTCTGCCAGGGCTACGGTCTTAATGTGGGAGAGGTCATCGTCGGTCAGGGTTTGGGCATCCTGGACCAGAGGAGCAACTTCGAGATCATCACCAGAAGCTGTGGTGTGCTGAAAGTTAGTGAGNGAATCTACCCGGATCGAAAAAGGNGTGAGCCAGGCCCGTTCCGTGANGTCGGCCACCGCGGCCAGTGTGTCNGGAGTNAAAACCTNTCCGTTACGCGGNGCGAGGACNATAAGTGCATTGTCATTCTTNCTGAAAGTNTCCTGGAGNTCCTCAAAGGCCTGNAAGTGTGCGTTCTCGCTACCGAAAAATACACGGTAGTCATTGGTGAAAGTGAGGAACTGACCACCGGAGGCGACGGCCAGCACCAGTAAAAGCGACAAGAAAATCGTCGCGGCGCGATAACGGGTAACCCAGTGGCCCCAGGCTAGGGCGAAACGATCCATTAATATTATTCCTGCGTGAAAATCGGCAGGTATTCTATGGCGAAGTGAAACTACTATGTGAAATCATTAGGAAGATGCGTAACGAAGTAGACTCATCGTCATTCGGTGGCGATCCTTTTTTGCACTCTAATTGGGCACCGGGTTCGATCTCAAAAACAGGGTTTACTCGCTATCAGAGTTTGCCTGGTTCGATAGGCTTTAGAAGACAGGTCAGACTTTGGGTTCTGAACTACAATCAGACGCCAAGTATTCTTAGCCTTAATTGTCCATGAAATCTCATCCGCAGATACTAACGGTGGTTCACCAGGAAACCTCAACCCCGGGCTTTCTGGGCAGCAACTTGAACCGTCGGGGATATTCTCTAGATCAGTACTGCCCCTGCGTTGGAGATAATCTGCCGCAAAACGTTTCAGAATACGAGGCAGTGATTGTCTTCGGCGGGCCGCAAAGCGCGACTGATGATGCCGTTGCCGGTATTCGGGCTGAGCTCGATTGGCTGGAAGCAACGGTGCTGCCATCAAAGATTCCTCTCCTGGGGATCTGTCTTGGCGCCCAGCAACTGGCGCGCGTGCTCGGCGCAAAAGTAGGCCCACGCGGCGACGGGATTGTCGAAATCGGGTATTGGCCTGTTTCTCCCACGACGCAAGGGACTGCCTTTTTACCCCAAAGCACGACTTTCTATCAGTGGCACTCGGAAACCTTTGAAATTCCCTCGGGGGCCGTCCATCTGGCCAAAAGTGACTCCTTTTCTGGCCAGGCATTTTCCTATGCGGATCATGCTTTTGGAATTGAGTTTCATCCTGAGATTACCCGGGACATGGTCAACCACTGGTGTACTTCGGAGCGGGGTAGTCCCAAACTAAAGTTCCCCGGCGCACAACCGCATGACGCGCAATTGGCCAGCCACTCGAAGTGCGCAGGAGATGCCCGCGGCTGGCTGGATCATTTCCTGGATAACTACTTTCTTCCTTTTTCCNCGGCGAAGGCTCTGTAACTCGTGATCCGCGAGCAGGAATAGCCTCACCGGCTGTTCAGGGCGTCTTTTCCAGGACAAGAAGGATAATTGCCCCGCTTAGCAGGATCACGCCAAAGATCTCGGTACGGCTGACTTTCTCCCGAAAGAAGATTATCGATACNACAAAGGTAAAGATCAGCTCGATTTGTCCCAACGCACGTACATAGGCCGCGTGAGTCAACGTGAACGCCATGAACCAGAAAATAGACGCAGCCCAGCCCGCGAAGCCGACCAGAGTGCAGCTGCGCNATTGTNTAAGTGTCTGTCGAATCTGCCCGGGTTGAAAAAGTCCCAGCCACACCAGCAGGATCGTGGTCTGAATAGTCGTAGCGATGGCGAGCGTGAATGCAGATCGCATTAATATTCCACTCTCCCCTAGGGACAACGCNGCACCGCGAAAGAGTACCGATGCCAGCCCGANGGCAAAGCCACAGGCGAGGCCGACCAGAGTGGCTTTCTGTTTGAGTCCCAAGAGCAAAGCGGATAGCGACAGCCGGTTTCGACCCAGCGTCATCACCATCACGCCAACAAACGCGATCAGGATGGCGATAAGTCCCCGGCCGGAAACACTCTCGTGGAGCAACAAGGCTTCCAGCAGAATGACCTGCACCACCTCTGTTTTCGACAGCGCAGTCCCGACGGTGAAATTTGAGAGAGAAAACAGCCACATCAGTAAAAATGTGAAGATGATTTGAGCGATAGCGCCACCGATTACCCAGATAGCAAACGTAGAGCTGACGGCAGGCAGCGACGATTCCGGGAGCGAACTAATGATAGCCAGCCACACCAGAGCAAAGGGGAGCGCATATAGAAAGCGCACCGATGCCGCACCCAGGTCAGTCAGTNCCGACTTGAGATGGCGCTGTACCGCGGATCGCAAATTCTGAAAAAATGCCGCGGCGATGGTGATTGGGATCCAAAGCATGACAGCGATTATCGTGTATGCAAGGGTGTGAGAGGGGTCCGGCTTAATTCAGGCGTCTCGCCATCCACCAACCTGACCNTCGAAATCCTCCCGGGAGTGGGGTCGGGCAGCAGAAATCGGGCCGTTATACTCAGCCTTTGCGCAGGCGGCAAAGTCGAAGTAAAGACCCGTGGTTGTTGTGCTGGAAAGCGGAGGAGCGCCGTCGCCTTTCTATGGAGTTGTGAAGTGCAGCATCAGGGGTGCAAAAAATGGCCACAGCNCAACTACCCTGAGAGGTGTAATTATTGAGCACTCATCCTGGGATTTTGGCACATGGTGCGATGCTGCTTTTTTCAGCGGTTGTTGCGGGTTCGTTCAGTTTGGGCCATCTCATTGCCAACGATATTACCCCTGCCGCGTTGACCGCGCTGCGGTTTATGCTCGCTGCGGTGGTGATGGCGATTTGGACGTGGCGTACCTGCCGTATTTCCCGCCGCGACCTTGAATCCGCCTGGCGCTACCTGCTCCTCGGCGGCCTTATGGGCGCGTACTTTGTTCTCATGTTCGAGGGTTTAAAGACTGCCCCTGCGGTGTCCACATCCGCGGTCTTCACCCTGACACCGGCGCTAAGCGCCATTTTTGGATATCTACTGCTTTCCCAGCGGATCAATGGGTGGGTGNNCCTGGCGCTCAGTATCGGTGGGGCAGGNGCCNTCTGGGTNATCTTCCNGGCNGANCTTGGNGCTCTNCTGGCCTTTGAGATCGGGCGTGGCGAGGCCATATTCTTCTTCGGCTGTATCGCGCACGCGATTTATACCCCGCTGGTACGCAAACTCAACCGGGGCCAGTCGCCCGTCGTCTTTACCTTCGGCACTATTGCGGGTGCACTGGTTGTGTTGCTTGTTTATGGGGCTCGGGACCTTTGGGTAACCGATTACAGCGCGTTGCCACCTATGGTTTGGGTAACCTTGGTCTACCTTGCGGTATTTGCCAGTGCGCTTTCATTTTTTTTAGTGCAGTACTCGACGCTTCACCTCCCTTCAGCTAAAGTGATGGCTTATACCTACCTCACCCCTAGTTGGGTGATCCTCTGGGAAGCGGCGCTGGGAAATGGTTTTCCGGCTCTATTGGTACTGGCAGGCGTCTTTGCCACGATCCTCGCGCTGACCCTTTTGTTACGAGATGAAACCACGAGCCAGAGTTAGGGGTGTCGGTTTTCTGCGCCGGCAGCAGATANGGNATGTACAGATGACCTGCTTTTATCACCTGGCCAACACGTGATTGCCAGGTCTTGGCTGCCGTTAACGATTCTGATCACACTCGGGTTGCTTTGGGGTGGGGTTACCAATGTGGCAAGGTATATTGGNCTCTCCGAAACCCCNCCATTGGGCTATGCGTTCTGGACGGTACTGATCGGGGCAGTTTTGCTGTCGCTGGCCAATATTATCCGCCGCCAGCGGATCCCGCTTTCTGTCCGGCATATTAGATACTTTCTGATTGCCGGGACCCTGACATCGGGACTTCCCACGGCCAATATGTTTTTGTGCCTCAACTACATTAGTGTCGGCGCGATGTCACTGGTGCTCAGCATGGTAACGCTGGTGACCTACTTATTGGCTATCGTCTTTGTATTGGAGCAACCGAATCTAAAACGGGCATCTGGCATTGGACTNGGACTTCTAGGGGCTCTGCTCGTGGTGCTTCCAGAAAATGGCCTGCCTTCTGATCAGCCCATCGGTTGGTTTTTGCTAGCTTTCCTGTCGCCCATAGGCTACGCGGCTGGGAATATCTACACGGCTAAGTTTAAACCTGCGGATATTGATTCGCTGGTCGGCGCCAATGGGCTTATGTGCAGCTCAGCGTTAGTACTTCTGATTGCGACTCTGGCCTCGGGCCAGTGGTTTCTNCTCTGGGGCGAGGTCTCTTTGATCGATGGGTTGATCACTTTTCACGGCGTTATCACAGCCGTGGCTTTCACGCTGTTCTTTGTTCTGATCCGGATAGCCGGCCCGGTCTATTTCAGCCAGGTGGCCTATCTTGTNACCTTTTTTGGAATCGGTATTGCCATGGTGGTGTTCGGAGAACGTTACAGTCTGTGGCACTGGGCCGCGCTGATTGTTACGGTCTATGGTGTCTGGTTGGTCAACAGCGCCCAGACGCGGTCTGTTCCGGCGGAGNAAGAGCGCTGAGAGTCGGGGTAATCCGGGGTCGGTAATGACTATTCCCGGAAAGAAGCATCCTCGCGATCGAGCATCCGGATAAGCGCCTGCCAGTTGCGCTGCAGGTAGCTGTCGGGATCGTCCGCACCTGCTTTGCCAATCAAGCTGAACTGCTCAACGCTCGCAATGGCATTCTGATTGGGGATGATCTGCTCTGCACCTGAAGCCATCACATCTACCTGAATCTTGCAGGCATTTTCTAGGTTGTAAAGAAGATAAAACGCTTCTGCCATGTCGCGTCCGACCGAGAGCAGACCGTGGTTATGCATGATCATCGCCCATTTATCGGCCAGATCTTCCCCCANGCGNGCNCACTCATCGTCATTTTCTGTCGCGAGATCATAGCGGTGATAGCAGACCAGACTCGCTATCTCATTTGCCTGCTGGCTCAGCGGCAGCAGTCCACACCCCATGGCGGAAACTGCCGTCCCGGCACGGGTATGAGAATGCAGCGCTACGTTGATGTCGGGTCGCGCCTTGAGTACCGCCGAATGAATTGCGTGGCCCGCGTCGTTGTAGGGATAGTTGCCGGATATCACGTTGCCTGAAAAGTCGACCTTGATAAGATTCGACGCGGTGATCTCCTGAAACAGNAGTCCATAGGGATTGATNAGATAGTGATTAGGTTCCCCCGGAACCCGGGCACTCAAGTGTGTGAATATGAGGTCGGTCCAACCGTACTTGACGAAAAGCCGGTAACACGCCGCAAGGTCCTGACGTAATGCCCACTCTTCGGGTGACATCTGCTGGTGAATCTCAGGGTTTGACGCCATTGTGATCTCCTAGAGGGTTATGTACCGGCGTTATGTTATTGGCTCGGTATCAAGGCAGAGGTAAATCCCGCCATCTCTGATTTCTACCGGGNAGGTGTTGAGATCAATACAGACCGGGGCAGACAGGGCTTTTCCTGACCGGACATCAAAGCGGCCCTGATGCAGGGGGCACTCGATGACGTTATCGATCACGATACCATCCTCAAGATGCTGCTCTTCATGTGTACAGAATCCGTCGGTTGCAAAAAAGCCGTCCGGAGTATGGTAAACGCAATAAGTCTGGTCCTCGAAATCAAATCGTTTGACGTCTTCTTCATCGATATCGGCAGTTTTACAAACGTAGACCTCTTTGGTCACTCGGGTCTCCTTTTTTGTCCTGACATTCGTTTCATATCACATAGTCCTTTTCGAGTTTAAGGAGNCGTACCTCCATTGGTAATCATATGGGGCGCCTGGCGAATCGTCCACGCCTTGGTGCTGCGNCCNAGNGAGCGNCGAATGACCACNGATAATACTTCGATATTGGTTCGCCAGAAACCGGGATCAGGAGTCGGGAGCTGATCTTTTAGTTCTCGGTGAAGAGCCGGTAGTGCAAAAAAGGGAACCTGCGGGTACAGATGGTGTTCCACATGATTCTCCATATTCAGATAGAGAAAAGATGCGATTGGACTGCTTTTGCACGAGCGTGTGCTGTTGAGAATTGAGGGCGAGTTCTCGGCCATCTCAACGTGTTGAATCACGGTAAATAGAAGCATCACCGTGCGCCCGAGCAGTGTCGGTAATACCAGAAACCACCACAGCCATGTTGCGCCCGAGCCAATGGCGACGCCAATAGCGACATAGAAACCAAGAAAGCACCAGGCGTTGCGACGGAGGCGGGGAAATTCATCTGCAGGTATCACCGATTTCATAGTCTCCGTATAACGAGCTGCGGCAAGTTGGGTCAGTATGCGAAAGTGACTTCGGATTAGGCCAAAGCCGGAGACCTCGTCCAGCCAGATGGGGAAAGTCATCGGAATATCAGAGATCTGACTGTCTTTGCCGACATGCCAGGTGTAGGTGTGGTGGTTGGTGTGGGTGTAGCGCCGGTGGAGTGGTTCCTCGAGATAGAGCAAGGCACAGATCCACATGACAGTTTCATTAAGCCAGCGGCTACGAAACGCGGTGCCATGAGCGGTTTCGTGGCTCATGGCGTATACCGGTACCGACAAAACCGTGCCGTAAATCAGCGCCGCCAGCCAGACCCACGTGGTTCCAAGTGCAAGATAAACCCCATAGCCTGAGATCACGAGGGCTAGTGCCCATTTGCCAAGGTAGATGAGGCCCGGCAGATCCGAACGTCTGCAGAGCGCTTTCAGGGTCTTGCGCTCAAGGGTAATTCCGCTCGAGGCTGCGTCCGTCGCAGTAAAATTTCCTGCAATCAAGATATCACTCGTCGCTTCGGCTCGTTGTTGGCCTAAGAGGGTATCAGTGAAGCGTTAGCCCACTAGGCCTGCTTAAGTTGCGAGCGCCGCGCACGAAAAGCGGCTTGGGCTTCTACCGTGCCGTCGTGCCATGAACCAAAGAGTTTGTCGAAAGGTACAGGCTTATTCCCGTAGTTCACTTCATAGTACTTGTGATGTATTTGATGAAAGGGGTCTCCTGAGGCAATCCTAAGCTGTTTCCCCAGCCTGACCTCCTGAAATCCTGAATGAGAGATTGCTGGCGAAATTCCCTGTATAAATCCAAGCAACACAATCAGCACCGGATGGACCGGGATAACCCAGAAGAGCGCGAAGGCGGAAAAATAGATCACGTGCTCTATGGGGTGCATGGAAATCCCTGACCAGGGCTGAGGATTGTTATTCTTGTGATGCAGCGCATGCGCAAGGCGGTAAAGCGGGCGCCAGTGCAGCAGTCGATGGATGAAGTAAAAATGTAGCGGGCTCCAGAAAACGGTCACAACTCCCAGAGCCAGGATGGTCAGTTCCGACCCTTTCCATTGAACTACCGGCACGTAGCCATTGGCATACAGCCAGAAGGTAATCGACTCAAAGAGTGTCCAGATCGTCACGCCGCTGACCAGGGACCAGAAGACATTGTCTTTAAGCTGTGAGTTGAATAAAAAGCGGGATGAGTTCTTGGGCTGCCACTTTTGGTTCAGCTTGGTTTCATCTTGTTGGCCCTGCCGCGTATAAAGCCACCAGTGTAGGGGCGCCGCGAAAAGGGTAAGCAGTACTGCGTTACGCAGCCAGATCAGAGCCATCCACTCCCAGGACAGCACTTTCATCGATGCAAAATCTGGTGTGAAGAAGTACCAGCATGAGACAGCCAGTACTGTAAAACATCCCCACCAGGGAAGCAGCCATCCCGCAAGAATCCATCGCAAAGCTGCAAACGGCTTTGGTGGCCAGACATACATTACCGGGACCTCGATGGGGGCACCGATTTCAGGAACAGCAGTTCGAGAGGGTCTGTACATGACTGGGTTGTTTATCTTCTATGTGGGTTGAGTCCCACACGGCCCGAAGTATCTTCTCGGTACCAAATCCTCGTTGACAGCAAGGATACTGCGGGTTAGTTTGTCCTCAGCCCCTGATCTGGGGAAGAGTAGATTTTGTCTGAAAACGACAGTAT
>NHDO01000063.1 GCA_002171735.1 Proteobacteria bacterium TMED61
GACGTCAGTGAAGTCGAGTCGATGGATTATAACGGCACGGTTTAAGCGCATATTTCAGGCGCCTGTAACGGGGTCTGAAAATACAGCGGTGTTATTGGCGCTATCCCGTTAAGTTGGCCTCGGCACAACAAGCGGAAGCTTTAACTTCTGGGCCCCCGCGGGGCAAGGTCTGAGGCCGCGTCTTAGCAGCGGACCTAGTGACACTCAGTTATACCGGAATTTTTCTGGGGATTCGGATCTTGCCAATCATCTTTCTTGGTATCAGGACCAGGGCGGGGTTATTGATACGTTATGCACTATAACGGTGCGTATAAAATATAATGCACGAAATTAGTGCATGTTTTCTTGATTTTCACCAAGATATCGTATATTCAGATCTGGCACGGAACTTGCTTCTTCTAAAGCCAAGTAGTTAGTTATCTTGAATTTCAGCGACGGCATGCACCACAAGTCTTTCGGTGGTGGCTGTTGCGTTCACTATAGAGGAAAAAGACATGTCAGCAGAAGACGCCTTGAAACTGATCAGCGACAGTAAGGCAAAGTTTGTGGACTTTCGCTTCACTGATACGCATGGTAAGGAGCAGCATCTATCCGTGCCCGCATCGGTGATCGACGGGGAATTATTCGAGGACGGCAAGATGTTCGATGGTTCGTCGATTGCGGGATGGAAGGGAATCAACGAGTCGGACATGATTCTCATGCCGGATCCCGATACGGCGGTTATCGATCCCTTCATGCAGGACACCACCGTGCTGCTTCGTTGCGATGTGATCGAACCGGCGACCATGCAAGGCTATGATCGGGATCCTCGGTCCATCGCCAAACGGGCTGAGGCGTATCTTAAGTCCACCGGCGCAGGCGACACCGCTTACTTTGGTCCGGAGGCGGAATTTTTTGTTTTTGATTCGGTTCGCTGGTCAAACGATATGTCAGGGGCGGCCTACCAGATCGAATCGACCGAGGCGGCCTGGAGTTCGGAAAAGGACTATGAGGACGGCAACATTGGGCACCGTCCGGGTGTGAAGGGCGGATACTTTCCGGTCCCGCCGGTCGATTCTCTGCAGGACGTGCGTTCGAGTATGTGCCTTGCGATGGAGGACATGGGTCTTAGCGTGGAGGTGCATCACCACGAGGTTGGCACGGCCGGGCAGGGCGAGATCGGGGTTCTCTTTGATACGCTGGTTTCCAAGGCGGACCAGACGCAGATCTACAAGTACTGCATCCACAATGTGGCCCATGCACACGGCCTGACTGCGACCTTTATGCCAAAGCCGCTCGTGGGAGACAACGGCAGTGGCATGCACGTGCACCAATCGATCTTCAAGGGTGGCGACAATACGTTCGCCGGTGACGAATATGGCGGCCTGAGCGAAACAGCCCTGTTTTATATCGGGGGAATTTTCAAGCACGCCCGCGCGTTGAATGCGTTTACCAACGCCAGCACCAACAGCTACAAGCGCCTGGTTCCGGGATTCGAGGCGCCAGTCATGCTGGCTTATTCGGCCCGCAACCGCTCGGCATCGTGCCGCATACCCTATGTCAGCAACCCTAAAGCACGGCGTATTGAAATTCGGTTCCCGGATCCCACCGCTAACCCTTATCTCGCATTTTCAGCCATGCTGTTGGCAGGTCTTGACGGGATCCAGAACCGTATCCATCCCGGGGGTCCTATGGATAAGGATCTTTACGATCTGCCGCCTGAGGAAGAAAAGGAAATCGCGACAGTTGCTCACTCACTCGATCAGGCCCTCGACGCACTGGATATGGACCGTGAGTTTCTCAAGGTGGGCGGTGTCATGAGCGACGACATGATCGACGGGTATATCAATCTCAAGATGGAACAGGTCCAGCGGCTGAGAATGGCCACGCATCCCGTTGAGTTTGATATGTACTACAGCGTGTAGGTGCCACGAGNGGGTGTTTGACAGACACCGNCTCCCATTGGGATAGTATGCACCATGATGGTGCAAATGCGTTACAGATGAATTATACACAGGCGGATGTCAGCCGACCGGTTCTGGATGGGCTCAAGGCAGCAGTCCTCTTGGTCGGCGCTGACAGGCGGGNGATTTTCATGAATCCGGCAGCAGAGGGACTTCTTGAGACCAGCGCGCAACGCGGTTGTGGTCAGGACGTGATTGATCTNGTGCCCATGGGGATGACTTTGCAGGGCGCACTGATTGCGGCTGAGCAAGGGGAAACGACCACGCTCCGCGAAGAAGTGCTGCGAGCACCCGTACAGTCCGAGGAAATTACTGTCGACTGTACCGTCTCGCCTCTGGAGCGGCCGTTGGACAGTCCTTGCATAATTGTCGAACTCAATCAGGTCGACCAGTTGGCCCTGATCACCCGCGATACAACGCTGCAGGAACGCCAGGATGCATTCAGGCAGGTTGCCCGTGCACTCGCGCACGAGATCAAAAATCCGCTGGGCGGGATTCGTGGTGCCGCACAGTTACTCGATGGNGAGCTGAACGACAGGAACCTGCGTGAGTACACCCGNATCATTACCCACGAGACGGATAGGCTGAGCGGTCTGGTGGATCGGCTCACCGGAGGTTACCGCGCTTCTGATCGTGAACCTTTCAACCTGCACTCGGTCCTGGAGCACGTTCGCAAACTGACCCTGGTGGAGACATCCCACGGTCTTAAGTTTGAGCGGGACTACGACCCCAGTATCCCCGAGATCCTTGGGGACCGTGCGCAAATGATTCAGGCGGTTTTAAATATCGTACGAAACGCAGTTCAGGCCATGGAGAGCATGGGCTGCATATGGCTACGCACCCGGGTGCGCCGTCAGTGCACGATCCATCACCGGCGTCATCGACTTGCTGTTGAGGCGTCGATCATTGATGACGGACCCGGCGTCGAGCCCGGTTTGAGGGAGCGCATTTTCTTTCCCATGGTGACGGGCCGCCATGATGGGATCGGGTTGGGACTCGCTCTTACCCAAGAGATCATCTCCCGCCATGGTGGCCTNATCGAATGTGCGAGTCGGCCNGGCGAGACCACTTTTACGATTTTGCTGCCGGTTGAGGATGGATCATGAGCCAGGGATCTTCTGTCTGGGTAGTCGATGACGATGCGTCGATCCGCTGGGTGCTGGAAAAAGCCTTGTCGAATGCAGGATTTGCAGTCACGCTTTTCGACAACGCGGACGACGTCCTAAAGCGTGTCCGGCGTGAACAGCCCGATGTCATCGTCACCGACATTCGTATGCCCGGGACCAGCGGGCTGGAACTGCTCGAGGTGTTGGGTAGTGATGCGCCGGATCTGCCGGTAATCGTGATGACTGCACACTCGGATCTCGATAGTGCGGTATCCGCCTACCAGGGCGGAGCCTTCGAATATCTTCCTAAGCCCTTTGATCTGGAAGAAGCTGTGGCGCTGGTCGGCCGGGCGCTTCAGAAAAAAGCACTCGAGGATACGCAGTCCAAAGTAACTAAAAGAGACNGTGAGATCATCGGCGAGGCTCCGGCCATGCANACGGTGTTCCGGGTAATTGGCAGACTGTCAGGTTCTCAGATGAACGTGCTGATTTCGGGTGAATCCGGTACGGGCAAGGAACTTGTCGCCCGCGCGATCTATCGCAACAGCCTNCGTTCGGCAAAGCCCTTCGTCGCGATCAATACAGCTGCGATTCCGGCTGAGCTGCTTGAGTCAGAACTTTTTGGACATGAAAAGGGNGCCTTCACGGGTGCCCAGGAGCAGCGCCGTGGCCGATTTGAACAGGCCTCAGGCGGCACATTGTTTCTTGATGAAATCGGTGACATGCCTCTAGAGCTTCAAACCCGATTGTTAAGGGTGCTGTCCGACGGCACTTTTTTCCGCGTCGGNGGCCATCAGGAATTGACGGCTGATGTGCGCGTGGTTGCTGCCACCAATCAGGATCTTGGAAGGCGCGTGGCAGAAGGCCGCTTTCGCGAGGATCTTTTCCATCGACTAAACGTCATCGGAATTACACTTCCACCCCTGCGTGAGCGTCTGGAGGATATTCCTGCGNTGGCTGATGTTTTCCTCCATAAAGCCGCAACCGAGTTGGAGGTCGAGCCCAAACGATTGGACAGCANTGCCTTNCAGGTTCTTTGNGAGGCCACCTGGCCTGGCAATGTTCGCGAGCTCGAAAACCTCTGTCGNCGACTNACTGTTCTTNCGCCCGGAGCCACCATTACCTCAGTGGATCTGCCCGCTGATGTCAGCACNCAGTCGATGGCTACTGAATCCTCTCAGAACTGGCAGCGTCTTTTGGAAGAAGCTGCAGCCGAGCGTTTCGCCCGGGGACAAAAGGNTATCCTTTCTGAACTTGGCCCGGACTTTGAGCGGGTGTTGCTGCGCACGGCGCTGGGGTTCACTGGAGGCCGCAAGCAGGAGGCAGCGCGCTGGATCGGCTGGGGCCGCAACACCCTTACCCGTAAACTTAAAGAACTGGACGTAGACTGAAGCAACGCGACAATCTTGCAGTCCGGAGACCAAGGCCGCAACGCTTCTTTGNATTTACCGCACTGGTTGTCGCTCGCGCACCTGTTCTNCCGTTGGAAGACCACTATACTTTCCNCTGCTCAGATTGAAGTTAGCATAGGAAAATTATGGGTGTTCTTAAAGGAAGTACCGCACTTGTCACGGGAGCCAGCGCCGGAATTGGGTTAGCTACNGCGAGGCTGTTGAGCGANGCGGGTGTTCGGGTTATCGGCTGCGCNCGNCGGCNGGAGAAACTGCGTGCTGANATGGATGTTTTGTCCAGTCCGACTCTTGCGCTGCAAGTTGATGTCGCNGATTCGGAATCCGTTGCCGGCCTGATGGCCCAGTTGCCGCCGNACTGGCAGTCGATNGACATACTTATCAATAATGCCGGCAGTGATGTGGGAGGCCGGCGTGATTTTCACGAGGGTGATGTCGCCGANTGGGTCAACACGATTCAGATCAATGTCTCTGGCCTGATGCAGGTTACGGCAGCCGTGTTGCCCGGGATGCTTGAGCGTCAATCCGGACATATTGTGAATCTGGGCTCTGTCGCCGGCTTGAGTGGGATACGCGGCTGCGGCGCCTACGTGGCGAGTAAGCATGCGGTGCACGGGCTGAGTGATACGCTCCGCCAGGAATACGCCGGCCGGGGCATCCGCGTATCCGAGATACTTCCGGGCATGGTCAAGACCGACTTTGCCACGGCCCGTTTCTCTGATGCCGAAAAAGGTGACGCCTTCTATGAGAGTTACGGACAGTGCCTTGAGGCGGAGGATATCGCCCGGTCAGTGCTCTTTGCCCTCGAGCAGCCAACCCACGCGGTGGTCTCGCAGATTGTCATTGTCCCGGACAACCCGGGCTAGTGGATTGAGACTGTCGTGCGAAAAGGACTAACCCGAAGACACTTTCTTGGCGTAGGGGTTGGAGCCGTCGCAAGCGCAAGCGCGCTCGCTTGGCTTTATCGTTCGCGAAATACTGCCATTCCCCTTGGCAATCTGGTAGCAGATCGGGCCGGCATCTTGGATCTGCCACCGGGTTTTTCCTATCAGGTATTGCAGCGCGTGGGTGATCCGATGACAGATGGATTTAACGCGCCCGCTGCACCGGATGGGATGGCCTGTTTCCCCGGCACTGACGGCAGTTGGGTTGTTATGCGTAACCACGAGATTCACGAGGGCAGTCCCGTCGATGCGGCGCTGGGATTTGCCGACGACCGGGGCGGGGGTGTCACCCGGCTGGTCGTAGACCGCGCAAGTGGCACGCTTCGGTCGAGCAATTTTGTGCTGACAGGAACCTCGCGCAACTGTGCCGGCGGCCCCAGTCCTTATGGTTGGCTGAGCTGTGAGGAGGTCGACGAGTCGGGGCATGGCTTCGTGTTTCTGTGTGATGTATCCGCCTCCGAGTTGCAGGCGCCGCATAGGCTGCCTGCGTTGGGCCGCTTTTCTCACGAGGCAGCTGCCTTTGATGCCAAAACCGGGATCACGTACCTCACCGAAGATACCTCGGACAGCGCGATTTATCGGCATGTGCCGAACCACACAACACGGCCCTTTGTTGGGGGTGAACTTCAGGCGCTGAAAGTATCAGGCAAAGACCGGTTTATGCTTTCCGAAGGACGCAAGGTGGATGAGGCATTTAACGTCGAATGGGTTTCCGTACCCGACTCGCAAGCCCTGAAGGCTTCTACCCGGGATCAAGCCCATAATGCTGGCGCCGCTTTTTTTTCACGCGGAGAGGGTGCCTGGCTCGCTGACCACCACGTTTATCTTTGTTCGACTGACGGCGGCCCGACCCGCCGCGGACAACTCTATCGGCTGGATATCTCACCGGGCGGCGAGGATCGCCTAACTCTGGTTGCTCAGGCTGAGAGCAACGACTCTTTTGATAAACCCGATAACGTGACCGTCTCGCCCTGGGGGGATGTGTTTCTGGCGGAAGATGGTGGGGCCCCTAACGGGGTGTGCATACTTAATCCCGACGGCAGCCTGCGCTACTTTGCCCAGAACGCCGTAGACGGCGGAGACAGCGAGATCACTGGAGTCTGTTTCTCGCCTGATGGCGAGTGGCTGTTTCTGAATCTGCAGTGGGAAGGGCTAACGCTAGCCGTCACAGGACCTTTTTCCGAGTTGCTCCGTAACGTCTAAATTGTGAAAACGTGGAACTCGGAGAGGCGGTTCCGATGGCGCGCTAATCAACAACCGTTGGTGACAAATAATGAGTGTCGTTATGACAGACCCGGGCCGATATGAGCATTAGTTTCAAGAAGATTAGGATTAGAAAATGAAAAGCCATGTACAGGTCTGTGTGATCGGGGGCGGCGTGGTCGGCTGCTCGGTGCTCTATCATCTGACAAAGCTGGGATGGGCCGACGTGATGCTGCTTGAGCGCTCGGAACTGACTTCCGGCTCCACCTGGCATGCTGCGGGCGGCTTTCATACGCTGAACGGCGATACCAACATGGCCGCACTGCAGGGCTACACCATCAAGCTCTATCGTGAACTGGAAGAGTTAACCGGAATGTCTTGCGGCCTCCATCATGTCGGCGGCGTTACTCTGGCGGACACTCCCGAGCGGATGGATATGCTCAAGGCGGAAAGGGCCAAACACCGCTACATGGGATTGGAAACGGAGATTCTCTCTCCTGCGGAGATTCGCGAAGTTGCGCCGGTTACCAACACTGAAGGCGTGCTCGGAGGCTTGTACGATCCGCTCGATGGGCACCTCGACCCTGCTGGCACTACCCATGCCTACGCGAAAGCAGCCCGCCTGAACGGTGCTCAAATTGAACTGCACACGATGGTTACGCAGACCAATCTCAATGCCGAGGGTAGTTGGGAGATTGTGACCGACAAGGGAACCGTTATCGCTGAACATGTCGTAAACGCCGGCGGTTTATGGGCAAGGGAAGTTGGNGCCATGGCTGGGGTCTATTTGCCGCTGCATCCCATGGAGCATCAATACGTTGTTACCGACGATATCCCTCAAATATACGAGCGCGATCGGGAGCACCCGCACGTGATGGACCCCGGGGGTGAGAGTTACCTGCGNCAGGAGGGTCGGGGCCTTTGTATCGGTTTTTATGAACAGGCGTGTCGGCCATGGGCGGTTGACGGTACANCCTGGGATTTCGGGCACGAACTCCTGCCGGACAACCTCGANAAAATCANCGATTCGATCGCTTTTGCCTACCAGCGTTTTCCCGTACTGGAGACCGCCGGAGTCAAGACGGTNATNCATGGCCCGTTTACCTTTGCGCCCGATGGAAATCCCCTGGTGGGACCGGTTCCGGGGTTGCGCAACTACTGGTCTGCNTGNGGNGTGATGGCCGGATTNAGCCAGGGCGGNGGTGTGGGACTGACGCTTGCGCAGTGGATGGTGGAGGGAGAGCCGGACCGGGATGTTTTCGCCATGGANGTGGCGAGATTTGGNTCCTGGACGAACCCNGGCTACACCCTGCCTAAGGTCATCGAGAATTACCAGACGCGTTTTTCAGTGAGTTATCCCAACGAGGAGTTACCCGCAGCGCGCCCCTTCAGGACCACGCCGGCCTACGACATCCAGCAGTCCCTCGGCGCGGTCTTTGGTCAGCAGTTTGGCCTTGAGGTCGCAAACTATTTTGCGAATGAAGATGAGCCGAGATATGAGACGCCCTCGTTTCGACGCTCCAACGCTTTTGACGCAACCGCCCGCGAAGTGACGGCTGTAAGGAATCGGGTCGGCATCAATGAGGTTCAGAACTTTGCCAAGTTCTCGGTGACAGGAAAAGAAGTTCGAGCCTGGCTCGACTGGATCATGGCGGGGCGTGTCCCTCAGCCTGGAAGGGTGAGCCTTACGCCCATGCTCTCACCCAAGGGTCGGCTGATCGGCGACTTCACGATTTCTTGTCTTGCGGAGAATGACTTCCAGTTGACCTCATCCTATGGGTATCAGGCGGTTCATGAACGATGGCTGCGTATGCACCTTAAAGACGGTGTTGTCATTGAGAATGTCTCGGACCGGCGCACGGGTTTTCAGATAGCGGGGCCGCTGGCGCGCGCCGTGCTGGCTGAAGCCACCCGTGCCGATGTCTCAGCAGATGCGTTTTCGTTCATGGACGTAAAACGCATGACGGTGGGCATGTGCGATTGCATCGTGCAGCGGCTGAGTTACACCGGTGATCTTGGCTATGAGATCTATGTCGATGCAATGGATCAGCGTTCTCTCTGGGATACGCTTTGGACTGCCGGTCAGAAACACGGGATGCAGCCCTTTGGGATGCGCGCAATGATGAGCCTTCGGCTGGACAAGTTCTTCGGTAGTTGGCTGAGTGAGTTTTCGCCAGACTACACCCCAGCCGAGACCGGCATGGATCGCTTTGTCGCCTTTGATAAAGAGGTAGAGTTTATCGGCCGCTCGGTCGCCGAAGTCGAACGCCAGGCCGGCGCTAAACGCAAACTGGTGGTCTTTGAGGTTGATGCGGATGATGCCGATGCAGTGGGATACGAGCCCGTCTGGATTGACGGGGAGGTGAAAGGTTTTTGCACCTCGGGCGGATATTCACATTACGCCGAAAAATCCATTGCGCTCGCACTCGTCAATGGCGGGTCGCTGAGCGATGAACTTGAGGCGAAAATCGAAATCTTGGGCGACAAGCGAGGGGCAAAAAGAATTCACCAGATGCTCTTTGATGCAGACGGAGCGCGCATGCGGGGCTGAAGACGTTCTCAGCTTAGGCTACGATGAAGTTGGCCCCGCTTTCCTTTAAGGGCGTCATCATAGTATCCGTAAATGTTGTTTCGGGTGTAGCGTTCTGCCCACCTCCTTGCTGGACAATGATGCACTCTTAACTGCAAACTTCGTCCGTTAACGTGACACCAAAAGATGTGCCCTGAACTGTGAAGATCATTCATTTCACCGACACCCACTTTATTCCCGCAGGCAAAACGCTGTACGGCCGCGATCCGGCAACAGCGCTTGAGCGCTGTATCGCCGATATCAACCGGAATCATCCGGATGCCGCGCGTTGTGTCATTACGGGTGATCTGACACATTGGGGCGAGCCTGAGGCTTTTGATCACCTCAAGCAACACCTCGACCAACTGAAAGTTCCGTTGCGGCTGTTGGTGGGCAATCACGATAACCGCGACGTTTTTCGTCAGTGGTTTGGCGACCATCCATATGACGAAAACGGCTTTATCCAAACCGTTGAGGATTTGCCCGTCGGGCGCTTTATCTATCTGGATACCAACAAGCCCGGACATCACGAAGGTTGGTACTGTGAGCAACGGATGCAATGGCTTGAGGAGCAGTTTGCGGCCGCCAAAGGAAAAGATCTTTATCTTTTCATGCACCATCCGCCCTTTGATATTGGTATCCCAGCGCTGGATCGGATTTCGCTGGTGCAAAAAGAGGCCTTCTCTGAAGTGGTAAAGCCTCACCGTGACCAGATTCGTCATCTTTTTTTCGGTCACATCCATCGGCCCCTTTCGGGCAGTTGGCTTGGTATACCGATGTCCAGTCTACGGGCCATGAACCATCAGGTGCAGTTGGATCTGACGAACGCCACGCTCAAAGGAAATTTCGAACCGCCAGCGTATTGTGTAGTGCTGTTTCGGGATGACGCGCTGATTGTTCATACCCACGACTTTATGGACAGTTCTCCCAAATTCGATATGGCCTGCTCACCGGTGCAGGACTGGGCGGTCAGGAAGTCCCATCCCTGAGATGTCCCAAGCACCGGTGCCAAGGAGATCGGACTGCGTGGATGACCACGCTTTTATTGAGGCGCTGCTGGCTGTTTTGGTGGAGCGCGGTACTGACTGGTGCTACGACGAAGAGGTCAGCCAGTTGCAGCACGCGGTGCAGGCTGCAATCCTGGCGCGTTCGGAGCAGGGCAGCAGCGAGGCAATCACGGCTGCGCTGTTGCATGATATCGGTCATTTTCTGATGGCGGATGCCGCCCAAGACGAGC